>JADLGZ010000169.1 GCA_020849075.1 Fimbriimonadaceae bacterium
CCTCTGCCGTTTCACCACTCTAGACGAACCCGAAATCGCCCGTTCGGGCATCTTTCATGATGGGCGCTTCTACGAAACGGATGGTGAGCGCCCAGTGGGAGTGCATGAGATCAGTAAGATCCTGCTCCTGCCTCCAGTTCAAACCATTGCGTCGTTCCGAGACTTCACGAGTAATCAGGCCTTTACTTATCGAAACAGCGCTGTTTTCGGTGGGGCCCTGTCGGAGCTAGATGCTCCGGCAGGCGAAGTCACGCCCGACATCCGGATTGTCTCGATCCTACGCGACGAGGGGGATCAGATTGAAGCGGAGGAGGCAGAGGGTTTTATCTTGGGCTACTGCATGTGTATTGGACTTAAGCGTGGCAGCGAAACGGACTTCCCCTTTGCCCTGGGGCCCTTCCTCACGGTTCCAGAAGCCACGCACTCTGAGTTGCTCAATAAGCCCATCACCCTAAATGTCAATGGTGAACTTGCCCTCCAAGCGCCGGCTCAGACCCCCGATTTCGGCCGCATGATTGAGGCAGCCACGAGAACAAACCGCGCTACCCCTTCTGATCTCATTGCCGCGCCATGCCTTGAGGGCAACCTCCCCAAGCTTAATCCAGGTGACACCGTCCAAGTAGTCCACGAGGGATTAGGAACGCTAACGGTAAAGATCGTCTAGGTTGGAACCCCGGACGCAACCCCAAACGTCATCACTAATGATGGCCCTACGATTTTTGCTATGCCTACTAGTGCTTCTCACCGTCAGTTGGGCGGCACCACCGGACAAGGCCATTCGGGCCAATGACAAGGTCAAAGTAGTTTGTGAGGAGGAGCCGGCCCTCAATCGCGACTACATCATCACGAAGGATGGCTACATCCTCATGAGCTTTATCGGCGCGATCAAGGTAGCGGGTGCTACAGAAGCGGAAGCTGCCGATCTGATCGAAGACGAATTGGTGCGCCAACGCATTCTCCGCCGAGCGACAGTCACCGTTACCTTGCTCACCAGCGAGAAACTAACCATTCGTTTCAGCGGTGCCGTTCGGAATGCGGGCGAGCTACCGTGGCGCGAGGGTCTTCGGGTTTCTGATATTGTTCAGCAGGCGAAGCCGCAAGAGACAGCTGACCTCGCGAAGATTCGAATTGAGAGTCGGTTGGGGACCATCTCGTTGGTCAATTACGCAAAGTACGAGCCCGGGAACAACACCTTCAATCCCCTTCTCAAGCCGGGTGATTTTGTGTTCTTCCCCCTAGTTTCGAACGACACCAAGGCGTTCATTCTCGGAGCCGTCGCGAAGCCAGGGGCGGTGGAGATCAAGGACGGAATAACCCTCGCCAAGGCCCTAGAGGCCGCGGGCGGCGTCCTACCCAATGCAAACCCCGACCGCATCCGGCTGACCCGATCGGGGCAGGCCGAGTCCGTCATTAGCTTGCGCAGTGACTCCAAGATTGTGATCGGGGCGGGAGACCGGGTGGTCGTCGAGGCGGTCGCAAAGGATAAGGTGATCATTGTCATGGGTGGCGTCAAGGCCCCCGGTTCGTTTGGCTTCGTAGAAGGAACCACGTTGAGTCGAGCGATTCAGATGGCGGGCGGCCTAGCCGACCGAGTAAAGGCGGGAAAGGTCACACTCAGCCGCTCCAATGGATCTCGAGTTGATAAACGAACGATTGATCTCAAACGGATTCTTGATGGCTATCAAGGGGATATCACGCTCCAAGCAGGTGACCGTATTGATGTGCCGCAACCCAAGGGCGCGGGTAACAAGGCCCTTATCCCCCTCGGCATCCTGCTATTCTTCTTGATCGGTGTCTAAACGGGCGGTCGCGAAGTGGGATAAGAGTCAGGGGCGGCCCGAGCCGGTTCGCCTCCTGAACATGATTCTTGAGGAAGAGAATGGCGAGCCTCTCGTCCCCCTTGCCCAAGTCTCACCAAGCGTGATGATTTGGCGTTCCCAAGTCATTCCCTACCTAAGAAAACGGGTTGCCGAGATGCTCGAAGAAGCCGCCCAATCGCTCCCCGATGGATACAAGTTTGGGGTCATTGATGCATGGAGGCCCTTTGCGCGGCAGGTTCGAATCTATGAATGGATGACGCGGTGCGCCTTGGAGGTTTGGCCCGACCTTCCCTACGCTCAGCTGAAGCGGAAAGTAAACCGTTGGGTCGCCCCGATTGATCAGCCAGCACCGCCGGGCCATTGCACCGGGGCGGCAGTAGATGTCTTTCTGATTGGACCGGATGGTGAGCAGGCGGACGTTTGGTCCCCCTTTACGCGATTTACATCAGCGCCTACCTATTCCCTGGGCCTAACCGAGGAGGCGGCTCACCATCGAAATATGATGGTTCAAGCGATGCTTGGCGTTGGTTTCTCGAACTGCCGGGATGAGTGGTGGCATTACAGCTACGGTGATGCCGGATGGGCGGTCCGACTGGGCCACGATTCATGCTTTTACGGAAAGGCTGAATTGGCACCCGATCTCTACGAGACACAGGAGCGAGTTTGGCAAAAGAAGCAAAAGAGTCGGCCTAATCCATTTTTGGAAGGATAGTCGGCTCCCATCTGTTGACCCCGCAAATTCCTCAGATATACTTTCGAGCATGCTGACGAGTCTCATGCTCTCTTCTGCGATGGCGCTCACCACGCCGGCTGCCCAGTCCGATCAAGCGTTCCTCGCTATTCTGGCGGAAACGAAAATGGGCCGCATGGCCGGAATGCCGGTCATTGACCTTAGCGGCCTTCCTCCAGGGGTCAAGTTGCCGCCCGAGGCCATGGCGATGGCAGGCAAACCAGCCCGAGTGCTCAATATCCGGCTTTGGTCGCCCAGCATCGCCCCGAAGGACGCTACGGCCTCCGTTGCCCCGCCAGCAGGACTAAAGCAAGGCGCGAAGCTCAATTTGGAGCTTTATCGCCCCGAACCGGGGAAGGAGACGGGCCCCCGAGACTTCAACCCGGACAAGGACCCCGAGAAGATGACCATCAAGATCTATTGGGGATCTTCGACGACGGTGCGGGCCGGTCAACCTAAGGTGATCACTTGGAATGGCTTGACTCCCGAACAACGACAGGCGATGAAGGATCAGGCCAGCGAAGCCCAAGCCGGGAAGAGCTCCTACTTCTATAAGGAGGGTTGGACGACGGGCTATTGGCCCACCTCGAAGCAGCCCGGAGCGATTGACGATCTTGCCTCGCTCATTGGAAACTATAGCCTCACGACCAATTACACGGGCAATGTAAACATTGAAGCACCGAGTAACGTTAACTTCTTGGACCCGATCTCCATCACAGCGCCTGATCTATCGGAAGCCATTAACCTGAAGGGCGCGATTAGCTTTGCGTGGAAGCAGATTCCGAATGCGTTGGGCCTTCATGCGACCGCATTTGGGATGGAGGGCAAGAACACGATCATCATGTGGTCTTCCAGCGAGAAGGAAGCCGGCGCCGTAATGGGGAGCAATTGGGGCTTTATGCAAATGGCCGAGGTCCGAGCTAAGGTCGCGGAAACCGTCTTCATGCCAGGCCCAACGACCAAGGTAGACATCCCGGCGGGCATTTTTGCCAATGTGGACTACGCTATGATGCAAATGAGCGGCTATGGACCCGGGGCGGCCCTTGATAAGGCCCAGCCCCTGCCGAGGATTCAGACCAAGACCTCATTGCAGGTGATGCTGGGCGGAAAGAAAATGAGGATGTAGCCGACCGGCTATTCCAAGACGGATGCTAGTTTGGCAATGGTGGACTTCGCATTGCCAAACAGCATCAGGCAGTTTGGCCGGAGGAAGAGTTCATTCTCGATCCCGGCAAAGCCGGGGGCCATACCACGCTTGCAGACGATGATCGTACGGGCCTTGTCTACATCAAGAATCGGCATGCCGAAGATGGGGCTGGATTTGTCGCTCCGGGCAGCAGGGTTCACAACATCATTGGCCCCAATAACAAGGGCAACATCGGTCTCGGGGAACGCCGCATTGATCTCGTCAAGATCATAGAGTTGCTCGTACGGGACATCCGCCTCGGCAAGCAGGACGTTCATATGTCCGGGCATGCGGCCCGCCACCGGGTGGACGGCGTACTTGACGTCTACACCTTGTGCTTGGAGTTTGCTGGCGAGTTCTTTGACAACGTGCTGAGCTTGGGCGACCGCCATGCCGTAACCGGGAACGATGATCACACTGTTTGCGCTACCGAAAATTATGGCGGCGTCTTCCGGGCTAGTGCTCCGTACACTTCCCTGCGCCGTACTCGAGGGGCCCAGGGCGGCGGAATTGGAGCCAAACGCGCCAAAGATGACATTGCTGAGGGGGCGATTCATCGCCTTGCACATGTCCAGAGTCAGGATGAGTCCGCTTGCCCCAACCAACCCTCCACCAATCAGCAGGGCGGTATTTCCGAGGACGAATCCGGCTAGGCCAGCTGCGCACCCCGTGAAGGAGTTGAGGAGCGAAATGACGACGGGCATATCGGCCCCGCCAATGGGAAGAACGAGGGTTACGCCGAGCATCAGCGCCAAGGCTAGAAGCCCGAAGAACGGAGGATCCATCCGACCATTATTGAGGAGGACAAAGATCAACCCAATCGCGCAGAGCAGATAGCCCAGATTGATGAGTTTTTGGCCTGTCCAGGTGATGGGGCGGCCACTAAGTCGTTCCTGCAGTTTGCCGAAGGCGATCATGCTTCCGGTGAAGCTAATCCCACCAATGAGCAGGCTGAGGACTGTGGTGGCGAGGCGAATTCCAAGCGGCATCGCCTCGGCCTCGGCATGGGAGAACAGTTTAGGGTACTCGGCAACCGCCACCAGGGCGACAGCTCCGCCGCCTAGACCATTGAAGAGGGCGACCATCTGGGGCATCGCCGTCATTTGGACGCGGCGCGCGGACCAAGCACCGGCGACTGTACCAATGACTGTTGCGACAACGAGAAGGAAAAGATTCGTGTTCTTGAGTTCACCCGCAGAATTGCGCAGGATGGAATGGTCGCCGTCCTTCAGGAAAAGGGTTGCCACGAGGGCGAGTGCCATCCCTCCCGCGGCAAGCAAATTGCCCTGGCGAGCAGTCTTGGGGCCGTTCATGAGTTTGAGCGCCAACATGAACGTGACTGCCGTAATCAGATAGGCAATGTCGATCCACTCGCTCATTTCTCACTCCTAGGCTTTCGCTTGAACATCTCTAACATGCGGTCGGTGACAACGAATCCGCCGATGACATTGAGGACACCGAATAGAACGGCGAGAAACCCGATGGTCAACCCGATCGGCTCATCCGCGCGCAGGAGAACGATGACGCCTCCGACAAGAATCACGCCATGAATTGCATTCGTAGCGGACATCAGTGGGGTGTGGAGGGTCTGCGGAACCTTGGCGATGACCTCAAGGCCGACGAAAACGGCCAGCACGAAGATTGTAATGACGGCGATCAGTGTCAAGGGTGTCCTCCCTGCAGGGCCAGACGGGTCACTTCATGCACAATCTTGCCCCCGTGGGTCACGAGGGTCCCCCTGATGATTTCATCTTCCAAATCTAAGTTAATGGCTCCTTCTTGCACAATTAGGTTAATGAAACTGACGATATTCTTGCTCAACATTCGACTGGCATCCGCGGCCATACTCGCAAGCAGGTCAGTCCGTCCAACAATGGTTACGCCATGGCGCGCGGTGGTTTCTCCTGCGACGGTGCATTCGCAGTTACCACCATTTGGTGCGGCTAGGTCCACGATGACCGAACCAGGCTTCATGGTCTTGACCATGTCCTCGCTTATCAAAATGGGGGCCCGCTTTCCCGGGATCAGGGCGGTGGTAATGACACCATCTATCTGAGGGAGTCGGCTGGCAATGAGTTCAAGTTCTCGGGCATGGGTGTCCCCGCTGACTTCTTTGGCATAGCCGCCGGCATCCTCTGCTTCCTCTGTCAATAGGCTGAGGCCAATAAACTTCGCGCCTAGGCTCTCGATCTGCTCCTTGACGGCAGGTCGGACATCAAAGGCTTCAACTAGGGCGCCGAGTCGACGGCAGGTCGCGATGGCTTGCAATCCGGCCACCCCGGCGCCAATGACGAGCACGCGCGCGGGAGCCAGGGTACCGGCGGCCGTCATCAGCATGGGAAAGAATCGGGGCAATTCACTCGCGCAAAGCAGGGCGGCCTTGTAGCCCGCTATCGTGCTCATTGAACTCAGAACATCCATGACCTGGGCTCGCGATATTCGAGGCATGAGGTCCATGGCAAAGGCATCCACTTTCTGGGCGGCCAGGGCTTCCGTGATGGGCTGGTTCTGGACCGGAGCAAGGAAGGATACGGTCGTGGTTCCGGGTTTGAGCTGCTTCACCTCGTCCAGATTCGGCGGTAGCACTTTAAGGATGATGTCGGCGTGCCACGGCGAGGTGGAGATACTCGCCCCGACGGCCTCGTACGCCGCATCGGGAAAGGTGGATGCTTGCCCCGCCCCGTGTTCCACGATGACCTCTAGGCCCTTGGCGACCAATTCCTTGGCTCCGTCTGGTGATAAGGCGACCCGCCGCTCACCTGCGTCGCTTTCTTTTGGAATACCAATGACCATAGAGACACCATTTGGGACGGCGAGGAAGGGCCCGTTGCATCCACAATCAAGAGTAATCCATGAGCATCCATAAGTTCACCCTTCCGAATGGCGTTCGAGTCTTGGTCGCGCCAAACAGCAATGTTCGGAGCGCGGCGATCGGAATCACCTGCCGCGCCGGTAGCCGCCACGAAACCGACCAAGAAGGAGGCATTACGCATTTCATTGAGCACATGCTGTTTAAGGGCACAAAGAGCCGCAATGCCAAGCAAATCGCGGAAGAGATAGAGGGACGCGGGGGCATGCTCAATGCTTTCACGGATAAGGAGCAGACCACCTACTATTGCCGTGTCTTAAGTGACGATGCACCCATTGCGGTTGATGTCCTTTCCGACATGCTCGTCAATAGCCTTCTGGACCCCGAGGAACTGGACCGCGAGCGCGGGGTGATCTTGGAGGAAATCAAGCGGAGCGAGGACGATCCGGAAGACCAGGTCCACGAGTTGCACATGGAGCGACGCTGGGGCGATCATCCATTGGGAAGGCCGATAATCGGAACACGCGAGAGCGTCGGAGGCTTCCAGTCCAATGACTTACGATCCTATATTCAGCGACGCTATCTTGGAGGAAACATCGTGATTTCGGCGGCCGGGAACCTTGACCCCGATGCCTTCCTGGTACTGGCAAAGTCGAAGTTGGCTGAGCTACCCGCCGGTGAGGATAACCCAACCTTGGCTCCCCCAGCAGTGAAAGTTGACAGCAAAGAAATTCGAAAGGATGTGGAGCAAGTTCACTTTTGCATTGGGGGTGATAGCGTGAGCGTTTACTCGCCAGATATCTATCCGATCGCGGTGCTGGACGCCGTTCTCGGGGGAGGCATGAGCGGGAGGCTCTTCCAAGAAATCCGGGAACGCCGAGGTCTCGCCTATTCATGCAGTAGCTACAACCTTAGCTACTCGGCCGCGGGCATGTTTACCGTTTATGGCGGCACGGGGCGACAAACTTGGGAGCAAGTTCAAGAAGTTGTCGCGAGCGAGATCAAGAGACTGATCCGTGATGGCCTAATGGAGGGCGAACTGGAGAAGGTCAAACGGCAGATGGCTGGGAATATGGTGCTCGGTTTGGAGAGCATGAACAGCCAAATGATGCGAATGACCAAGAACGAGCTGGTCCATGGTCGCGAGGTGCCGATTGACGAGACATTGGAAAAGATTAATGCTGTGACCGAAAGCCAAGTACGAGACGTCGTCGCCCAAATTTTTGCCGATGGTCGCGTCAGTACGACGGCAATCGGTCCATTTTAGGGGCGATGTCAGATTTCGGTCGGTTGCTCGCCCATTCAAGCAGTGAGGATCAACTGCTGGCGGAGGCGGCTCAATTGGCCCAGGAGCGTCTCCAAGCGGACTCCGTGGATATTATTCTCAGTACCGCCTCGGGGGAGGTGGTCCTTCGCGCCAGTACAAGCCATCCGGATTTCGTAGGTCGGGTGCGATTCTCGAGTCAGAAAGGGGTTACCGGCCATGTCATCGAAACAGGTGAGGTCGTTGTTCGACAACTGGGGGATCAGCATCCGGAGGAGATTCGCTTCCCTGGTACGGAGCGGGAGGAGTTCGCCTTCGAGGTTTTCGCGCCCCTGGCTGACTTGGGTGTTCTCGTAGTTCGTTACCGATCCCACAAGCCCAGCCCTGAAGTTGCGGAGGTAAGCGAGGAGATCGCTCTTGCCCTCGCGGGCTGGCGGCGCGCGTACGAGATGGGGGGACATGCGGATCGTCTTGGCGCGCTCAGTGAAGTGACGCAATCCATTGCGACCAGCCCTTATGTTGAAGAAATCATACAATTATTGGTCAATGTTACGGCCGAACAGTTTGGCTACAAGGTCTGCACCGTCCGGCTACTGGATGAGTCGAGTGAAGAACTCGTCCTTCGGGCTACCCAGGCCAAGTCCAGTGAATATCAGCGCAAGCGCAGTATCCGGGTCGGTGAGTCCATTGCCGGCCGAGCGGTCGTAGAGCAACGGCCGATTGTTGTCCCGGATGTGCTTTCCGAGGATGAGTACATCGGACACGAACTCGCCGCCCAACAAGGGCTGTCCAGCATGATTTGTGTTCCCTTGACGATTGAGGACCATGCGATCGGCGTTCTGACGTGTTACACGGAAGAGCCGCACGACTTCTCACCGGTTGAGATCAGCGCCTTGGAGACCATTGCCCAGCAAGCGGCATTCAGCATTGAGCGGGCCAAGCTACAGGTTCGGAGCACGCTCATGCAGGAGATGCACCATCGGGTGAAGAACAACCTTCAACAAATCGTCTCGCTCCTTCGCTTGCAACTAACTCATCGCCACTACGGCTCGATTGATGAGGCGATCAATGACTCCATCCACAGAATCCTCGCAATCTCGGCGGTTCATGATCTACTCAGTCGCGAGGACCTTGATCGCGTTGACCTCAAGACCATTGCCGAGACCCTCGTAGGGCACCTGCAGCAGTCATACTTGACGCCGCAAAAGGCGTTTCAGTTTGACGTGCGGGGAGACCATGTTCGCCTTTCTATGACGCAAGCGACGCAAGTTGCCCTCATGCTCAATGAGCTCCTGCTGAATGCAGTGGAACATGGCTTTGCCGGAGCAGAAGGCGGGGAGGTTCACGTCACTTTTGAAGCAGCCGATGACCAAGTATCACTGTGGGTGGCCAATAATGGCCACCCACTTCCCGCCGGGTTTGATATCTCCACTTCGGGCAACTTAGGTTTGCAGATCGTCACGAGTCTTGCCCGGGGCCTTGGCGGCACCTTCCGACTCTATGATTCGCATTCCTGGGCCGTTGCCGAGGTGAAGTTCACCCGCGTAACGAGCGATTAGTCTCCAGTTTGTCCGAAGTTGCTAATGACAAGGTCAATGTCAGCGGCATCAACTTCACCAGAACCATCTACATCACAGACGGTAGGATCGGTCGAACCGAACTGACTAATCACCAAATCA
>JADLGZ010000170.1 GCA_020849075.1 Fimbriimonadaceae bacterium
CTGGCGAGGAGCCAACTTGTTTCGGTGTACCAGTCGGGGGAGATGAACGAATATGGCTTTGCGGAGATCACTTGCGAACTTGGCGCTACCCCCACCACACCGATGGAGTTGTTCATGGTCGCCGCAACGCAACTAGCAACTGGCGTGCCATGGTTATCCGAACTTGTGTAGGGGGTTCCATTCCCGGGTTCTCCCGTAAACGTTGCTCCTACGCCAAGAACCAGATCTGGATGGTTCCCGTCCACGCCGTTATCCATGATCAGCGTTTTGATACTTGGATCGGAAGTCGTGAGGTCCCAAGCATCGTCAGCATCGAAATCTACATCGGAGGTTCCGCCGGATTGCCCCGTATTCCGAAGGTGCCATTCGTCGCCAAAGAGGGGGTCATTCGGAATGAAGGCAGGCTCAACCGACATCACCATGTTTGGGAAGGCATAACGGGTGTCCCTCCGCTTCGCCATCCGGGCTGTTAACCTGAGAACTTCGGCACCGGTACGGCAAGGAGTACGGATAAGAAGGACATTGGGGAGGCCCGATGCATTGACTTCGAGGATCTCTCCTCCGACCTCGCGCCGAACGATAGCTAGCGCGGAGGTCGGGCTAACATCGCTCATGAAAGCGATATAGATGTCCTGTGTCGGGTACATCATGCCACCAAACGCATTAACATATGCGTTGGTAATGAACTGACCGGGGGCAGGTCGGGCCGCTGAAACGGCTTGGAGCGCATTTTGGCTTCGCACAAGGCGGTAACCCGGAAGGTGAGCCTCTCCTACCAGCGAGAATTGCCCTCCGTCAATGATGTAACGGTCGCTCATCGGGACGAGACGACGTTCCTGCTTATAGACAAAGAGGGAATCAGCCGAACTTGCCCCAACAAGGGCCAGAAGGGTCGCAACACAAACGATCCGCGTGGTCAACACGCATTGATTCTACAGCACGATCGGAAGAAGTCGAAGAAAATCCGTTATTTCAACAGGCCGTCAATAACCGCTCGGAGCTTGGCTTCGTTCTTTGGATCAAATCCAACGTAAACATTTCGAACGATGCCCTTCTTATCCATAACAACCAAAGTTGGGATACCTTCAATCCTCAACTTGGTGGCTAGCGTTTCGTTACCAATGGTCATGGGGTAGGTGTACTTGTGCTCCTTTGCGTAGGCTCGAGCTTTGGCACCGTTCTTGTCCCCTCGTTCCCACACATTGGCCCCATAGATAGCTACTGCTTTACCCTTGTAGGCTTTGTGAAGCTTCTCGATCATCGGAGAAATGGCCTTGCACGGCCCGCACCAAGTCGCCCAGAAGTCCAAGATCACCACTTTGCCCTTGAGATTGGCGTTAGTTAGCGTTTTGCCATCCAAACCCTTCATCGTGAAAGCGGGCATGGGTTTGCCGACGTACTCCGTCGTTGCGCTAGGGGCCTGAGCCATCAAGGGCGTGAAGATAAGGGCAGCGAGGGCAAGGGTGGGTGCTTTCATAGCTTTATTACTATTACGTCCCGAACAACAAGGACGTTCCGATCTGGTGGTCGGGGCGACAGGATTTGAACCTGCGGCCTCATGCTCCCAAAGCACGCGCTCTACCAAGCTGAGCTACACCCCGAACCGCTGGCGATTGTACCTCGTGCCGCGCGGATTCAGGAGTCTGCCGGATCGGTCTCGTCCTTGCTAGGTTCGTCCACCATAAAAGAGTTCCAATCCTCCTGACCTCGGCCTGCGTTAGCAGCAATGAAGACGACAATTCCGAGAATGAATAGGACGAAGAGAACGATTGCAATGACGAGCATTCACCTTAATGGACGCAGGCCCCTTCAAGGGGGTTGCATAATCGGCACGTGAACTACGAAGAGGCCCTCGCTGCGGTATCGGCGCTTGCCCCTCGAGGCTGGCGTTTGGGGCTGGACCGCATGCATCGGTTCCTCGAGCTCGCTCAGATCAAGCCGGCAGTCAAGTTCATTCACATTACCGGAACTAATGGTAAAGGTAGCGTCACGGCGACCGTGCAAAGCATCCTGATTGAGCAGGGGCACCGGACCGGTGCCTTCTTTAGCCCTTTCGTGTACGACCCGATGGAGCGAGTCCAAATTGGCCGCAGCAATCTAGATCGAGATTCCTTTGCTCGCCTCGCAACCCGGCTGCTGGCGATCGGAGAGGGGTCGGGAGAGGACATTACCGAATTCGAGATGAAGACCGCGATCGGGTTTGCGGCATGGGAGGAAGCCGAGTGCAGATGGGTCGCTCTTGAAGTTGGTTTGGGGGGGCGATTTGACGCCACCAATGTGATCAATGGCGAGGTGTCGGTCATCACCAGTATTGGATTGGATCACACCGCAATCCTCGGTAACACCCTAGAAGAGATCGCGTTCGAAAAGTCGGGAATCATTAAGCCAGGAAAGCCGGTGGTCATCGGGGCGATCCCCGATAAGGCAAGGACCACTGTTGAAGGAGTTGCAAGCCAACTGAGCGCCCCAGTTTGGCGCTTAGGTCAGGAAGTGACTTGGACTGTTCATGAGGGAGGCTACCGGGTGCGTACGCCCAGGGCCGAGTATCTCGCGGGGTGGCCCAAGTTAGCCGGGCCTCACCAAGTGGGAAATATGGCGGTTGCCATCGCGGCATGCGATGCAGCCGGAGCAATCGTCAGTCCAGATTGCGTAGTTAAGGGTGTCGAATCGGTCCGCTTGCTTGGCCGGATGGAAAGGCGCAAGATAGGAACCACAACATATATTCTGGATGGTGCTCACAACCAGGAAGCGGCGGCTATGCTCGCCCTGACCTTGAGCAATTCATCAGACAAGATCCCGGTAGTTGCCGGGATGCTGGCAGGCCACGATCCGGTCGCATTCTTCGAACCCCTCAAGGCACACATCTCGGAATTGCACCTCGTTCCGATCAACTTCCATCGTGCGGTGCCCCCCGAAGTCCTCGCCGAGCAGATCGCTCAACTTGGGTTGCCTGTTACGGTTCACCAATCGGTGAAATTGGGACTCTTGAGTGCCCAAAAGTCCGGCTCAGATATCCTTGTCACGGGAAGCTTCTACTTGGTCGGAGAAGCAGGCAACCTTCTCACTCACCTCGAATCGCGCAATCAATGACGACATCGCGAAACTCGCCGCGACTTCTTAGAGCCTTGGAAATATGATCAAGCATCTCTTGCATCGGTGCGGACGCATTTTTCATAGGCTTCAGAACTCCTCGTACATAGGCTACGCCATGGGACACTCGAAGGTCAGCTCCCGAAATGTCAATCGGGCGGCGGGCAAACTCACGGCGGAGAAGCTTTGTTGCGGCAATATCATTCGCATCGACCATGACCTAGTATAGGGTTATAGACGCGGGACCTGCGGCCACAACTTGCAGAAACTTTGAAAAATGTAGGATCGGGGGGCGCTTTGGAAGTTCGATCCGCAAACCCTCAAGCATCGTGTTCATTTCAAACTCGGCTACCGCTTGCTGCAAGGGCCAAGGTTCATGGAAAATATCGCCCTTCAGAATCGTTCCTCGTCGCTGTGAGAACAGAGAATAGCGCTCAACAAGAAACTCCTCTAGGCTTCCGCCGCTCGCCCTTGATGCTTCGCCGACTGGACGGTAACTCGCCTTTAACTCCGCTACTGGGGCACCTCGATGGGTACGGCGACTGCCGTAATGCATGGCTTCGCCATCGGGCATACAGCTGATCTTGGCATCAAAGTAGGGCAGGCCGAACCAAGCTCTCGCCGTCCGAACTGTGACCCAATTTGCCGCATCTAAGCTGAAAAACCAGACTCCCCGTTGGTCCTGGTGACGTACGTAGGTCCGGACGTTGAGCTCGGGGAAGGTCATTCCTATCGGAAGGCAGTGATGGCGAACGCCTGACATCCAGAACGGGACAATCGCGATCCAAGCGTCTCCCTCAAAGGTGTCCACGTCCAATTGGGGCGGAATATGGGGGCGCAATTGCTCCACTCCAATGGGCCAGTGCGCAAACAACAGGTCGTGCCAACACATGGATACGAGGTTGCGTTTCATTGCGCTAGGAAAGTCGCACCCATACGGGTCCCGGGATTGAGAGGTTGCACTTCTGGTATCTTATTCCGGATGTTATCGCGCCGACCGGCGCGTGAGCATTTTTGGGGGTCCCTAACACCGGAATGATTTCGAAACAACAGAACAACAAGAAGCCAGCTCAAGGATTCGGGCGGCTGTTCAGCGTGCTTCTCGCCTTCGCCGCAATGCTTGTGCCGTCTATGGCCATGGCCTCAGGCGGCGAGAATGTTCACCTGCAGTTTTCTCCAAGCGACATGTACTTCCTGTATGCGTCGCTTCTTTTTGGCGTGATTGCCATTGCCACGGGTTTCTACTACCGAGCTAAGGTAACGGCGGTTGATCCCGGAGATGAGAAGATGCAAACAGTGGGCAAAGCTATCCGTGATGGCGCCCTAGCTTACTTGCAGACTCAAGGCAAGACGATCGTCATCTTCGTTGCCCTTCTCGGTGCTGGGCTGTTCGCCCTCTATCTGCCGAAGTTCCAAGCCACTATTGCTGGTCTTTTGGTCGTCTGCTTTATCCTTGGGGTTGCCGCGAGCTACTTCGCTGGCTACCTGGGCATGGATATGGCGGTAAAGGCCAACATGCGAACCGCCGCTTCTGCGCTGACTTCCTATAAGAAGGCGACCGAAGTTGCGTTCCATGCTGGTGCCGTTGCCGGCATGCTGACCGTCGGTATGGGCCTCATCGGCGCCACCCTCATTTTCCTTTTCTTCCCAGCCGACGCTATGAAGCTCCTGATTGGCTTTGGCTTCGGTGGTTCGCTTGCCGCGCTCTTCATGCGCGTTGGTGGCGGTATCTACACGAAGGCGGCCGATGTTGGAGCTGACCTAGTGGGTAAGGTTGAAGCCGGTATCCCCGAAGACGACGAGCGCAATCCCGCTGTCATCGCCGACAATGTCGGAGACAACGTTGGCGACTGTGCCGGTATGGCCGCCGACGTATTTGAATCGTACGAAGTCACGCTCGTGGCTGCCATCGTTCTCGGCGCTGCGACCGCAGCAATTTTCCCAACTTCGATTTGGATGAAACTCATCCTCTTCGCTTTGATGGCTCGAGGTGTTGGCGTTATTGCCTCCATCTTCGGAATTGCCATGGTTAAGGGAACGGACGACGTCAACGCCGATCCGCTCAAGCCAATTCAAAAGGGCTTCAAGGCATCGGCTCTTGCCGCCGCCGTAATGACGGCCGTTCTTGCCTTCTTGATGATGGGCGGAATGCCTTCCATGAGCCCCGAAATTGATGCGACGAGCCTGACTTCGATTCAGAAGTATCAGCGCGCTGAGCAGGGCCCAATTCGATCGGTTCAGAGCGAACTCGCTACTAAGCTAGCTGACGTCAAGACCGAAATCAGCACGATTATGGTTGACATCGCCAAGAAGTCTTACAAGGGCGATACCAAGCTCGTAACGGCTGACGATATCATGAAGGACAGCCGAACCGCTGGCCTCATGGGCAAGTTTGGTTTCAAGACCCTTGCTGCGAGTGCTGTTAAGGGGACAGAAACCGCCGAGCAGAAGGAGCAATTCTTTACGCCGGAAGAGTTCAAAGCCGCTGTTGTCGTTGGCATGGTAGGCAAGGAGGTCAAGGCCGGCGAGAAGGCGGTAGCAAATGTTCAGGATGTCACGAAGGAACTCGTGGCGGAAGATCCGCGCATCATCCAGATGGCGAAGGACCAGGACATGGCGATTGACCAGTTCCGCGAGAGCGTCGTTTCTGGTGCGGTCTCAATCGATCCCTCCACTCCGCAACCCGAGCTACCTAAGATGGATGGCTACGCGAAGCTGGATTGGAACGATCCGCGCATCAAGGACTACACGGTAGCCGCCCAATCTGGGTTTGGCGCTCCTCCGACGATGGATAGCTTTGTCTCTAAGTACAAGAATCCCAAGCCGGAAGACGAGTTTATTGTCTACAAACTGAAGATCACCCAAACGCCTGCGGCGACGGGCCCCGAAAAGCCCAAGGCGATGAGCCAAACGATCTACTACGGTCCGATAGCCAAAAAGGCGGCCGATGACCAGATTGATCAAGCCGTAAAGCAACAGGGTGCTAACCTCAAGGTGGAGCGCCTCGCGGTCTTCCCAACAGAGTTCTTGATCAACAAGGATGGAAAGTTGGCCCTGGGCGTTATGACGAAATCGAAGGCTAACGTTGCCGGCGTGGTTGAGCAAGGCAGCATTGCTATGACCAATCCGCAACGCATTAGCGGCTTCTCTGGGCTCCAGTTCTACAAGGAGTCCAAGGCAGTTGTTGAAGCCTCGCAGGCTAACCCAGCATCGGCGGTTCGACCACAGTCCGCCGACTTTGGGGTTGTCGAGACCAAGGTTGCCGAATGGTGGAAGTTCTTCGCCTGTATTTTCTTCGGGATTCTCATGGCGTTTGCCTTTGAGCAGCTCACTGACTACTACGTCAGTACGCACCGCAAGCCAACACAAGAAGTAGCGCAAGTCGCTTCTGCCGGCCCGGCTCCAATGATTATCCAGGGCTTTGCCTTGGGCGCCGAGTCCAGCGTCTTCTCTGTGTTTGCGATCGTGATCTCGCTGATGGTGCCCATTTGGATCTTCCCGCCAGCGGAGTACGGCGGTTATGTGCTGAGCTTCTATGGCATCGCTCTTGTCGGCCTAGGCTTGCTGACGACCACGGGATACATCCTCGCGATGGACACCTTTGGCCCGATCAGCGACAATGCCCAGGGCGTCTTTGAGATGTCTGGCGCAGGGCACAGCCACCCCGAGGCGGCATTGGCCGTTCAACGGTTGGATGCTGCTGGCAACACCACCAAGGCGCTGACGAAGGGCTTCGCAATCGCGACGGCTGTCGTGGCGGCTGTGGCGTTGTTCCACAGCTACATTGAGGCCGCGATGCTGGCCAATTCGGGAATGCCCCTCGAACTGCCGCACATCTTCATCGGTCTGCTGATCGGTGGAGCTGCGCCCTTCTTGTTCTGCGCATTCTTGATTAATGCCGTAGGTCGCGCTTCGTTCGAGTTGATCGGCGAAGTTCGACGGCAGTTCGCCAATGATCCTGGAATCATGAAGCGCGAAAGCAAGCCGGACTACGGCGCCTGCGTGGCAATCGTTACCCGTGCGGCCCAGCGCGAGCTCATCGGCCCGGGCATCCTCGCGATCGCTCTACCCCTCTTGGTGGTGTTCGGTCTCGCCATTGGTGGCGAAGTCGTCAATGTCGGCGGACATGACTACAACCTTGCCGGCGCCCAGGCGTTAGGTGGCTTCCTTGCGGGAACCATCCTATCCGGCCAGCTCATGGCTGTGCTGCTCGCGAATTCGGGCGGTATTTGGGATAATGCCAAGAAGATCATTGAGGATGGTATGCACGGTGGCAAGGGCACCGAGGCCCACAAGGCCGGCGTCGTTTGCGACACCGTTGGCGATCCGTTCAAGGATACGGCCGGACCGGCTCTCAACCCGCTGATCAAGGTGATGAACCTCATCGCCCTGCTTCTGGCACCTTACGTGATCTTCCCCGGTAATGACACGGTGCGATATATTGGAGCGGTCGTGGCCCTCATTGCCCTCTATTTCGCCTTCATGGTAAGCAAGAAGGGTTCGCTTGCTTCTGGCATGGCGAGTGTGGCGGCTGAAGGCGAGGCCAAGTAACCCAAGGTCCCAAGAAAGAAATCCCTCTGCCGTGTGCAGGGGGATTTTTTTGATCGTTGGTGGGGCCGGCGGGACTTGAACCCGCGACCGATCGGTTATGAGCCGACAGCTCTGACCACTGAGCTACAGCCCCACTCGCAGTCCGATGATACCGGCTTTGCGCTGAGGGGCTCCTCCGGTATCATCCACGCGATGAGCACCGAAGCTCTTGCCAACCGAGGAGGGTCGTTCTTTAGCGAAAGCCCAGTTCGCATTTTTTCCGCCGAGGATTTCACCGGCGATGATGCCCTCATGATCCGTACGGCGGAGGATTTTAGCCGGAAGGAGGTGTTGACCATCCAAGAGCGCCTTGATACCCAAGAGGACGGTCTGATGAGAGGCTTAATGACTAAGGCGGGCGAACTCGGCTTTTGCGGCCCCGACACCAGCGAGAAGTATGGCGGGCTCGGCCTTCCCAAGAATCTGAGCGCCCGAATGTTGGAGATGCTTAGCCTTAATGCAAGTTTCAGCGTGACTATCGGGGTAAGTAGCGGGATAAGTCAGGTCGGCCTCAATCTCTTTGGTAATGAGGCGCAGAAAAGGAAATATCTCCCCAAACTAGCGACCGGCGAACATATAGGTGCTTATGCTTTGAGCGAACCCAATAGCGGGTCTGACGCACTCAGCCTGACGACAAGGGCCGATGAAAAGGGCGATAAGTACATCTTGAATGGCACCAAAATGTGGATCAGTAATGCCAAATGGGCTGATCAGTTTCTCGTTATGGCAAAAGTTGGGGGCGAGAAGATCACGGCTTTCATAGTGGAGCGCGACTTTCCCGGCGTGAGCATTGCCCGTGAAGAGCGCAAGATGGGACTG
This sequence comes from Fimbriimonadaceae bacterium, assembly GCA_020849075.1. Classification (GTDB taxonomy): domain Bacteria; phylum Armatimonadota; class Fimbriimonadia; order Fimbriimonadales; family Fimbriimonadaceae; genus JAFLBD01. The sequence continues at coordinate 8,500 of JADLGZ010000170.1, forward strand.
AAGGGCTCCTCTACTGCGCGTGTGCTTCTTGAGAACGCGGAGGTACCGGCCGAGAACATCCTTCACGAGATCGGGCAAGGCCACAAAGTCGCGCTTAACGCGCTCAATCTTGGTCGGTTCAAACTGTCTGCGATGAGTATCGGCCCCGCTCGCGAAGCCATTCGGGTCGCCGCAGAATATGCCCAAGACCGAAGGCAGTTCGGTGTGCCAATCTCAACATTTGGGCTCATCGAAAAGAAATTCGCTGATATGGCGGCCTGGTTCTATGCGGCCGAGAGCATGATCTACCGAGCAGGAGCTGACATTGACAGTGCATTCCTTTCCTTGGGAGGCTCGCCAGAAGGCAACCGCCTCGCGGCCGAAGAGTTTGCCGTTGAGTGCTCAGCGTGCAAGGTGCTGGCAACTGAACTGGAAGCTCGGATTGTGGACGAAGCTCTTCAAGTTTACGGCGGCTATGGATTTACGGAGGAGTTCCCAGTCGCTCGGATCTATCGGGACGCCCGCATCAGCCGCATCTATGAGGGGACGAACGAAATCAACCGTATCTTCATGGCAGACCGACATGTTCGCCGAGCGACAGAAGGGAAGACCTCATTGGCAGCGCGAACTGATTCCTTTATTTCCGATCTCTGTGGCAAGGCTTTCGCCGCCTTTGTTGAGACGTACGGCACGGACGGGTTTGGGAAGAAAGTTGCGCAGATCCACCTAGGTGCGCTAAGCGACCTCTTGGCTTTGAATTATGCCGAGCAGTCCTGCCGCCTGCGGGCTAAGCAGACGGGCGGGATCAATGGTCAGTTGGCTGCCCATTTCACAAATTGGGCCAACGTGGAGGCGGCCCGTGCCTACCAGATCGCCATAGGTGAAAGCGTCACTTTGCCCGAGTGGACCAAAGTCGAGGTTGCGGGTATCGCCGCCGCCGTCTATGATCGCAAAACTCCGATCGTAACGGGATAACGGCCTAAGAGAGAAAGGCTTGGGCAGCTGAAACATCGGCGGGCCCGATCGCGTGCCCGCCGGAGACGGAGGAGAAAGTCACTTCGGCTCCGTAGCTTTTGAGCATCCTCTCTAGCTCCTGAGCCCCTGCGAAGGGCGTAACAGTATCTTCGGGAGAGGCACAAATTAGAACTCGCTTGCCCGCAAGATCAGGAGCACGTTCAGGCACGAACGGAACCATGGGCCGAAGAAGGATCACCTGGCTAAACAGGACAGGGTGCAAGAGGAGCAGGGCGGACGAAATCGTTGCGCCATTGGAATAGCCAATTGCCGTTGCCCCGTTTAGGTCTAGACCTTGGGCAGCCATGGCACCCGGTAGCCACTGAGCTAACTCAGCCTCCTTTTCGAGGAGGTCTGGAATATCAAGGACACCTTCCTCAAATCGCCGAAAGTAGCGTGCGTGGACGCCCCCCTCCAGCGCTTTGCCACGAGGTGAAAAGTAACTAGCGTCCGGATCAATTGCTTTGACGATTTGGAGCATTTGGCGCTCGTCACCACCGGTTCCGTGAAAGGCGACAAGTGTCCTGCTGGTACCTGCATGGGCGAGGAACTGAAAACTCATATCGGGAACGATACTCCGTTTGGCAATTCAAAGTGCACAAGGCTCTTCTCAAGGAGTGAACGCCTCGCCTCTAGCCATGGGGGTAGGATTAGCTTCTCACCTAGCTTTTCTGCGTGTTCGTCCACATCAAATCCGGGGGTGTCCGTGGCTAGTTCAAACAGCACTCCACCCGGCTCACGGAAATACACGCTCTTGAACCAAAACCGGTCGATCACTTCGGTAGGCCGTAGGCCGCCCGCCTCGACCGCCTCTCGGACAATGAGTTCATCCTCTGGCATGGGTGTTCGGAAGGCAACGTGGTGAACGGTGCCGACACCCATCAGCCCATTCGGGCGGTCGGAAAGCTGCACAAGGTCCACGATTTGACCGGGTGCTCCTGCGCCAAAGATATGGCGAGTGCGGTCGCCTGAATGGCTTGCAATAGCGGTGCGGAAGACTTGACTCAGAAAATCACCCGTTGGCTCAGGATCCTTCGTCCAAAGCTCAACGTGGTGGAACCCATGAATACCAAACTCTTGAGGAACCGGGCCATCGGCCCAAGCTTGGCGGGGATCGTCAGCCGCCCCAACGATCTCAAGGAGAATTCCGTCTGGGTCGGCAAACATTAGTGTGGGCTCTCCAAACCGCTCTTCCAAACTGGGGTGGAATCCTGCCGTTTCTAGGCGTTGCTGCCAAAATGGGATAGCTGTCTTGGGAACGCTGAACGCGGTAACGCCCACCTGTCTCGCCCCGACATAGCCCGCGCGCATATTCATCCAAGGAAAGAATGTCATGGCCGACCCGGGCGAGCCTTTGCCATCTCCATAGAAGAGGTGGTAGGTGTCCGGGTCATCTTGGTTCACGGATACCTTGACCAAGCGAAGTCCTAGAATCCCATGATAGAAGTCCACGTTCCGTTGTGGGTGCCCACTCATCGCGGTTACGTGGTGAAGTCCGATAATATTTGATTGCATAGTCAAATAAACAGCGAAATATGGAGTTTAGTTCCTGTTGGATATCAGGCTATTCGCATAGCACGGCGGACTTCGTTCATGGTTTCGGAAGCCACTTCTCGGGCTCGTCGTGCGCCGTCTTGCAAAATCGCTTCCGTATCCGCGTCGGTAAGGGAACCTCGGCGTTCTCGCATGGGCCGCAGGTATTCGTTAAGGATCTCCGTTAGTTCCTGCTTTGACTGCATACATCCTCGCTCGCCGGCTCGGTCCTCGGCCCATTGACGCTCCCAGTCGGGCGAGTAGAGTTTGAGGTACTGACAGACGGCGCAACCTTCTGGAATACCGGGGTCGCTCTTGGCGATTTTGGTTGGAGTTGTGAAAGCGCTTTTGATCCGTTTGGACGTTTCTTCCGGGGAGTCCGAGAGGTAGATACAATTATCGTAGCTCTTACTCATTTTCCGCATATCGAGTCCCGGTAGCTTGCTCCGACTTTCATCCTCCGGAATGATATCTTTGAACATTGGGAACACCTCGCCGAAAAGGTGATTGAAGGACCGGGCAATCTCGCGGCTGAGCTCAAGATGAGGCGCTTGATCACGCCCGACCGGGACGCCCTCTGGTTTGTAAAGGAGGATATCGGCTGCCTGCAACACGGGATATCCAAGAAGACCGTAACTGACGATGTGATCGCCAGTTACTTCTGCGGCCTTCTCTTTAAAGGTGGGGGCTGCTTCTAGCTTGCCGACGCCGACCACCATGCCCAGCAGAAGGGCTAGCTCCGCGTGTTCTTTGACGTCGCTCTGCCGAAAAATTGTGCACCTTTTGGGGTCAAGTCCCGCGGCGAGGAAGTCTTTCGCGACGCCCAGCGAGTTGGCGGCAATATCAGGGTGAATTTCGGCGTCTGCCGCGGTAGTAAGCACGTGCCAATCGGCGACCATGCAGAACATATCTACCTGGTCTTGCATCTCCACCCAATTGCGTAGAGCTCCCTCGTAGTTGCCGAGATGTAACCGATCGCTGGTGGAGCGCATTCCGCTTAAGATGCGTGGCTTTGCGCTCATGGAAGGACGAATTTTAGCTCATAAGGGCAAGCCGAGGAAACGGGCCAAGAAGGTCAGGGGTGGCCCCATAATCTTTAGAAGAAGTCCAGGGATCAGCACAAGGGCGATAAAAATGAACTGGCCAATGGTGAGATTCCATCGGGTCCAGCGGTAGCGGTGCTGTTCGGAGAGAAATGTTCCCACGATCCACATTCCGTCTAATGGGCCAAGGGGGATCAAGTTGAAGACAAACAGGCTGATATTGACCAGAATGCCATACACCATGAAGGTAAGCAGGACGGAAGACGAATCACCAATGCTCCCTCCGCTTTGGGTGATCATGAAGACCTTGAGCAAGATTGCCCAAATCACTGCTTGAATCAAGTTACTTAGGGGCCCGCCAATTACCGCCCAAAAGTGATCCCACCTTGGGTTGTGCATCTTTCGGGGGTCCATCGGTACTGGCTTTCCCCAGCCAATGCCAAACCCGGCAATGGAACTCATAATGATGAAAACCGAACCTAGCGGATCAAAATGGGCGAAAGGGTTGAGAGTAACGCGACCGTGGATGCCGGGCGTGGGGTCGCCGGCTGCATCCGCTAGCTTCGCATGCGCGTACTCATGAATCGCTAACGACAGAAACACAACAATGAGCCGGATGATCAGTTCTTTGTCCATCGCTAGTTCGCGCAAGGTTACCTATTCCTGCCGGGTATCTTGGGGTGAGA
>JADLGZ010000171.1 GCA_020849075.1 Fimbriimonadaceae bacterium
AACTCGGTATGCGGACAACCTGACACGGAGGTTATACAAAAGCAATCATGGAAGAACTGGAACTCCAGGACGAACGGTCCGGAATCTTTACACGCCTTAAGGGGCTGTTTCAACGCGAAGAAGAGTATGTTGAGGAAGAGGCGTACGAGGCGAACCCAACTCCTCGCGCCATCTCGCCGAGGCCAATGGCTCGTGCTCACTACAACATTACGGTACGCCGAATGGTGCAGTCGTTCCAAGACGCAGTAGCCGCAGCCGACGGGCTCAAGCACGGCGACCAACAAGTCCTGAACCTAACGGGCTGCGATACGACTCTGCGAGAGAAGATCAAGGACTTCATGTGTGGCGTAAATTACAGCCAAGAGGGTACTTGGGAAGAACTGGGAGAGAATGTTTACCTCCTCGCTCCGCCCAACGCGATGGTTGATGTGGCTCCGGCAACGCCGCGTGTCACTGCGGCCAAGAACTGACTTTTCGTCATTCCATCACTCCTCACATCACTGGGGCCGCCTTCGTGTGGCCCCTAAATCGTGTTCGCCCAGCCATAATGAGCTTATGTCTGGCTTCACAACCTTCACGGGCAAGATTGCCGTGTTGAACCAAGATAATGTTGATACTGACCGCATTATTCCCGCCCGGTTCCTCAGCATGGTCTCGAAGTCAGGATATGGCGAGCTAGTCTTCAAGGATGTTCGCGGACCAGAATTTCCTCTTGACCAGCCTGAAGCAGATGGCGCAGAAATCCTTGTTGCGGGCATCAATTTTGGATGTGGTTCAAGCCGCGAACATGCAGTGTGGGCTATCCAACAGGCAGGCTTCAAAGCGGTCATCGCCAAGAGGACGGGAGATGCTCCTGGTTACAGCGATATTTTCCGTTCGAATGCAGGCAATTGCGGATTGGCGCTCATTGAACTGGATGCCGCGGACCACAGTGCGCTTGTTCAACAAGGCAGTGGGGCGGAAGTGACCATTGACCTACCAAATCAGGTCGTATGCTGGACTGGCCATCGGGCCACATTTGAAATCGCTGCTGCTACCAAATCGCAACTGATCGAGGGGCTAGACCTCATTGGACTGACCCTTCGTCACGAAGGCGAAATTGATGCCTTTGAACAAACGTCAGATGTGTATGTTCCGAAGTAGACTGGGGACAGGATGATGAAGATGGGAATTCTAATGACAAGCTTAAGTGCGCTCGTCTTGATGAGCGCTTGCGGTTCGACGGCCACGGTTCAGGTTGCCCCCAAGGTAAATGAGGGCCCTGAAAATGGAACGCATGCCCACAACGCACGTCGCCTCTTCCAGCTTGATGATCTACAGCTAGTCAAGATCAAAATTGATAAGCACACCTTCTTTTCGTGGGTAATGGATACTAATGCCAAGCGATCAGAAGGGATGATGTTCCTGCGCAACCCAGACTTTAAAGATAACGACAGCATGATTTTCGTTTTCGATCGGGCTCAGGAGCTTGGTTTCTGGATGCAGAACACCCTGGTCGATCTCGACATTGCCTATTGCGATGCGAATGGCAAGATCATTCGGGCGGCAACGATGAAGTCTTTAGACGAATCAACCGTACCGTCGCGCGGGGCGGCAAAGTATGCAATTGAGTTCCGTGGTGGACTCTTTAAGAAGCTTGGTATCAAAGCCGGAATGAAGGTCGAGATCCCCAGCACTGTTCAGGCAAAAGAATAGCGCCGGATTAGCTCAAAAATTTCTCTTGCCCTACCCAAAGGCCATTGAGTGGCTGCATCGCTGAGTGCCTGATCTGGATCAGGGTGGATTTCAAGGAACAGGGCGTCAATCCCGACAGCTAAAGCAGCGCGGATCATAGCGGGAATGGATCCTCTGACACCCCCGGTAGCGGCGCCTTCGCCCCCCGGTCGCTGAGCGCTATGGGTCGCATCAAAGCAAATGGGTACTCCGTAAGAGCGCATGGTCTCAAGGCCAGGAAAGTCAACAATCAATGTGTTGTAGCCAAAGCTTGTCCCGCGTTCACAGAGCATGATCCCATTTGCGCCAAAGCTCCGAAGTTTTTGAACAATGTGCTCTGCATCCCACGGGGCCAAAAACTGCCCCTTCTTGACATTGACGGGCAGGCCCGTTTGCGCAGCTGCCTCCAGCAAGTCGCTTTGGCGGCAGAGGAAGGCAGGAATCTGTAAAATGTCGGCGGTCTGGGCGACGCTCGCGGCTTGCTCCGGAAGATGAATGTCAGTTGTAACCGGAATGTTCAGCTTATCCTTGACTTCTTGTAGGATACGGAGGCCGTGGTCCATCCCAAAGCCTCGTGTACTACCGCCGCTGGTGCGGTTAGCCTTGTCGAAGCTGGCTTTAAAAACATAGTCAATCCCGTACTCCTGCGCGAGAGAGTAAAGGCTCTCGGCGACCTCAAAGCAAAGGTCTCTGGATTCCGCGAGGCAGGGCCCCGCGATCAAAGTAAGGCGGCCAGTGCCTACTTGATAGGGACCCAAGGCAAAGTTGTCCATTACTTTACACCCGCCTTCTTGAACAGCTCATCAAGCTCGGACACAGAATGGAGTTCGTTGAACGTCAAGGCAATTTCGCCGCCCGGCTTTGCGATAACCATGTGCGGAAGGCCTCGGATTCCAAACTGCTTGGTCGTTGCTTCAATGTAGGCCGGATCAACTCCTGTGCTATGGTCGATCCTGAGGAGGACGAAGCCCTTGGTCACCGTGATAAATTTCGGATCGTCAAACACTTCGTGCTCAATGACCTTGCACTTTACGCACCAGTTCGCTCCGACATCGATGAAAATTGGCTTGCCGCTTGCCTTGGCTGCTTCCCAACTCTGGTTTGAAAATGCCTGGAACTCGGAGACGGTGCCTCGGTTGTCCGCGAGTAACTTCTTGAACTCTTCCTTTGTGGCCTGCAGCTTACTTTGGGCCAGAATGTTGGCATAGGTGACGCCCGCGAAAACCCCCAAAGCCAGCATACCGACGCCCTTGACTTTCCATGTGCGGGCATCCGTACTCTTTCGGTCGAATAAGTACAATACAAGGGCGCCGATAATGAAGAAGGTGAGATAAAGCCAAGGCTCCACCTTTGGGTCACCAAGTTGGGGCACGGCCTGAACGAAATAGCCTAGCCCAAAGTAGATGACGGCAAGGCCCATGAAGGCTTTGATAATCTTCATCCATCCTCCGGCTTTGGGGAGTGCGGTGGAGGAGTTGCTTAGCATGCCCAAAACAAAGTAGGGAATGCCCATGCCAAACCCAACCAGGACGAAGCTCAGAATGCTGAGCGAAGGAATATTGAGTTTTGCAAGTTCGGTGAGGAGGAGCACGATGATCGGCCCAGCACAAGGAGCGGCACCGATCCCCACCAGAGAACCCATTATGAGGGAGCCTACGGGCCCGCTTCGCCCCTTGAGATGCTTGCTGATTCCTGGCGGAATGCCGATTTGGTACAAATCAAACATGGACAGGGCAAGCACGACCATAAATGCCCCGAGGGCAGCATTGAACCAAGGGTTTTGGAATAGTTGCCCAAAGACCCCGCCGCTGAGAGCGGCAATTCCCCCCACCACGCCGTAGCTCATGGCAATCCCGAGCATGTAATTGAAGGCGAGGCCCGCCTTGCTGGATTTATCCCCGCTGGTGGCTTGCCCGGCGAAGAAGCTGATCGTCACCGGGATCAGTGGGTACACGCACGGGGTCAAGTTGATCGCTAGGCCAATGACCAAGAGCGCGAGGGCAAGCAATCCCCAGTTCTTGCTAACAAACGAATCTTGCAAAAACTTGCCAAGTCCAGTTGCGGCAGGAGCGGGAGGGGCCGTGGAGTTGGGAGTCTTCGTTTGCCCTGCAGTTTTTCCCTGAACCGCCTTGCCCGCAACTTTGAGCGACGCGGTTGCATTGACCTCGCCAGGGGCAAAACAATTAGTTTCGTTACATTGCTGATAAGAGAAGATGAACTTGATCCCGTCAGGACCGATCTTTGCTGGGGCTGAGAACTTGAAGGGGATGGAAATCGTGCCCGAATAAACAAAGTACTTGTCTGGTAATCCGCCGACGATGTCTTCCTTGCCCTTGGGGTACGCGATGTCGCTTAACTCAAATCCGTCGCCATGTAGCTCAATTGGGATGATGGTCTGGTCGGTCTGGGGGTTTTGGTAGGCATGGAGTCCCTCGGCGAAGGTGACTGTCGCCACGCCCTCAATCAGCTGGCCTGGTGCCGCAATCGACTGCTTGAGCTCGACCTTGAACTTCGGTGGAACGTCCTGAGCTTGCACCAATGCCGATACCAGCACAGCGAATAGCAGAGCAAACCACCGGGGCATACCGCGAACCGACCGCAACTAGTGGCCCACCAATCCCATCCACTGCTTCAGTTTGAAGATAGTGGTGCTCTGATTCATCTGGGCAATGGCAAACGTGAGAGGAACGCCCTTTGGGCAAACCTTGACGCAGTTCTGGGCATTGCCACAACCGGTAATACCTTCGCTCGAGGTCAGGTATTCATGACGCTCATCGCTCAGCGTGCTCCCCACTGGATGGAGGTTGAATAGCAGGGCTTGCCCAATCGCTGAAGGACCAACAAACTCGGATTTCTCGCTGACCTGCGGGCAGGCCTCAAGGCAGCATCCGCAAGTCATACATCGGCTCAGTGCATAACGTAGGTGTCGGACGTGATCGTCCTGAGCGGGCGCCATCCCGAGGTCAAATGAGCCGTCAATGGGGACCCATGCTCGCACCTTCTTGAGATCTTCGAACATCCGGGACCGATCCACGCTAAGATCGCGGATGAGCGGAAACTTCTTCATCGGTTCTAGCGTGACTTCGTACGCGTCGCCGACGACCACTCCAACCTTTTCAATGAGAGCGCTGCAAGCTTGTTGAATCCGCCCGTTGATGTTCATCGTGCACGAGCCGCAGACTTCTTCAAGGCAGGCTGCATCCCAAACCGGTGGAGGCACGTGCTTGCCTTCAATGTTGACGGGGTTCTTACGGATTTCGAGCAAGGCTGAGATCACGTTCATGTTCGCGTGCAGGGGTAGCTCGAACGTATCGAAATAGGCAGGCTTATCCTTGCTCGCTTGCCGATGAACCTTTAGCCGAATCTTTGTTGGCATGGCGTTGTTTCATTTTAGCTTCGCACAAGCGAGGATTGCTGGGATTGAGCTACAAATAAAAACAAGACCCCCGGTCAAAGTGACCGAGGGTCTGGTCTTCCTAACCGGAGATTTTAGTTTCGCGGTTCGGCGATGAGGCCGGGGATACCATTGAAGTCATACGGTGGGTAGTACGCAAGACCGGCGGCGGCCACTGGGGTCGTGCCAACTCGTTGCATTTCACCCATTCGCTCTGGATCGTTGGCGAAGCGCATGCCGTATCGGATGGTCTTGGTGCTGGAATCAGCAAAGTTGACCGTGATACCACCACTGTATCGGTCCACACCGGGGAACTGGTAGCGGGTCATGTTGCCAGCAGCCGGAAGGGCACCCACATAGCCGCCTGCACCGTTCGGAAATGCCACCTTGAGGGCGGCCGGTTGATTAGAGTACCAAGTGCCGGTCGTCGTTGCATAGGCTGCGGGCTCGCCACTGGGAACCTTTGGCATTGCACCAGACAAGCGCCACTGAGCATCGTAGAACAGAACCGTGTCGGAAACCCAGCCAATCATTCCTTCGGTAGCAACTGGGTCTTCCGAGCCAAGAGCGACCGGGATGCCCGGATCTTCAAACACCGAGAAGTTGGGGCCATAGCCAGCAAACTTGATCTGATTGGTTGGCGGTCGTTGCCAGTTCAGGTTGTTCGCCAATGCTTGCTGCCAGTCAATAGCCGTTGGATCGCCGGGCGACTTCAGGATATCAATATTCTTCATGTACGGGTAAAGAGCGTCGTACACGGAGAAGATCTGCGAACCATTACCAGGGGTGGCGACGCCGTACGTTGCGTTGAGCGTGCAGTTGGTCAAGCAGTAGGCAGCCTGAGGGTAATTCCCGTCATTATCCGACAGGTACATGTTGGTAGCCAATCCAAGTTGCTTGAGGTTGCTGATTGAAGCAGCCTTCTTGGCGGCAGCTCGGGCTTGAGCAAAGACAGGGAAGAGGATTGCCGCAAGGATAGCGATGATCGCGATCACAACCAGCAATTCGATGAGCGTAAAGGCTTTACGAG
>JADLGZ010000172.1 GCA_020849075.1 Fimbriimonadaceae bacterium
ATCATTACCGTGACCATCACCGAAACGCCGATGCCCATCATGCGCTGTTGCTTGACATTGTTCGGGTCAGTAACAGGCTGGAGGTAGGTAGCGATGACCATGCTGACTCCGTACACTACGAGGAGAAGGTAATCCGTCTGCCCTAGGTTGGCCGCAAATAGGTGCTTGGCACCTGCACTAGTCGAAGGATTGATCCACGCAAACAACCCCTTTGAGAACTCAAATCGGTAGAGCAGCATGCTCTGGAACACGAGCAGGAAGAGCGGCATTTGCGCCAGGGCCGGCGCACAACCGGCCGCCGGATTGATACCGTACTCTCGGTACAGTTGCATGGTCTCCAATTGAAACCGTTGTTGGTCCAATTGACCCTGTTTATTGGTTAGCTTCTTCTTGATCTCAGCCGCTAGGGGTTGAAGCTGCATCATCTGGCGGCTGAACATCAACTGCTTTTGAGCCAGTGGATAGACGATGGCACGAACAATGAGGGCAAGCAAGAGTGCGGCAAAGGTATAGCTGAACCAGGCTTGACTACCCGTAAGCTTGACCAAGGCATCAATCGCCTGATAGCCGGGGAAGAAGCCCCAGACCATATGATGTTTGTTCAGTTCGCCCAGCTTACTAACCGTTGTCTGATAGAGCTCCTCGCCGCTCATCGCGGTCTGAGGCATCCCAGTCACCCCATAGACAGGCACCTTCACGGATGTCCAAACAGGGTCGGACAAATAAGCTTTTCTCTCGTGATCAAGAGAGTTGAATGCGGTACTTAGCCTTCCACTTTCATTAAACTCAATGCCCGCCTTGGTACTGGTGTGCATCGCCAGCACCCAGCTTTCGATCACTTTCTGGCGGATGGTGGCTTCGCTCATCTTAGAGGCCTGTGCCTCCTCTTTCAGCTTCGCCTCGTAGGCTCTTCGCTCGGCTTGGATAGTAATATCCTTACCCTCAGCATCCATCTTGCGCATCGCCTCCAAGATCACGGCGGACGATCGCTTGTCGCTTGAGGCTTCGTTGCGGTTGGCACCGCCGTTCAATAGCTGAAGGCCCAAAAAGACTGTAGTCGCCAGCAAGATGGCTGTGAGTAGATTGGAACCGGGTTTCTGGGGTTGACTCATAAAATTATCTAAGGGACCGGGTCGTAGCCGCCTGCTCGGAAGGGATGGCACCGGGCAATTCGCTTTAGGCCAAGCCAACTTCCTCGCATCAGTCCGTGCTTCTCAATCGCTTCAAGGGTGTACTGGGAGCAACTCGGCACATACCGGCAAGTTGGGGGCATCCATTTCGTACTGCGTTGGTATTGCTTCACGAACCAGATTCCTATCCTTTTTCCCACCTTTGAGTTAAGGCCTCCAAATGCTTCTTCAATTCGTCCTTAATTTCTTCGAAGGATGCTCGGTCCGCGTTGCGCTGCCCCAGGACTACGACATCAAGGCTCGTTACTCTCGGTGTCGCTGCGCGAAGTCGTCGCTGAACACGGTTACGTCGAGGGCGGTTTCCGATGGATCGGCTCGTTGCGAACCCTATTCTGCCCTCACCGGGCAGAGCATGGATTCGCGTAAACTCCCCCACTTCTCGAGAGCCACAGGCGAAAATTTCTTCGAACCGGCAAGGCTTGAGTCCGCGAATTGCCTTGTTACCGGGCCGCCAGTCGGTGGCGCCCCTTCATTCTGCGTCGCTTTAGTGTGTTCTGCCCGTCAGTGGTGCGCATACGGATCCGAAATCCGTGTGTCTTGAACTTATGGCGGTTATTGGGTTGGTAAGTTCGCTTCATAAAAAATCGTCCTGGCCAGGAATTTGAGCCTTGTAGGATACCACGCTAGCCCATCACCATACTAGAGCAAATCACCCCGGCCCTATGATTTTGGCAACGGTTGACCATGGCGACTCGAAATATCCTGGCGAATACTCATGATCGCCAGCAAGATCGCGCTCACCGTGATGCAAGCATCCGCCACATTAAAAACGGGGAAATTGATTAACCTAAACCAAAACATGTCGGTCACCTTCCCCATCCAGAGGCGATCAATCAAGTTCCCAATCGCACCCGCCGCCAACATGCCTAACGTAACGATCATAAGCTTGTAGGCAAAAGGGGTCCGCCATGCATGCCAACCCGCAACGCCAGCAATGATGATCGCTACCGGAGCAAAGAACTGCCCGCCTCCCTGGAACATTCCGAACGCGATGCCGTGATTGAACGCTAGTTTGAGTTCAAATACACCTGGCCATGGCACCCCAAAGACGTAGCCCTCAACTCCGTCCGATCGGGCCCGAGACCAAGCCTTAACCCCTTGATCAAGGGCCACGAAAACCCCGAATATCCCGGCAAAAAGGAGCCCCGAGCGCACGCTCAAAGTCCCACAGCCCGGCGATCCCGCTCCGTTAACATCATGCCCCCCACCTCGGCAACATCTGGACGAAAGAGCTTGCTTCTCTCGCACTGAAGATAAGGGCTCGGGCTAAAAGCTACAGACGCTGCCCCCTCGGATATCTCGACCCAACTCATCTTGAAAAGATTGGCTATCTCAGTAAGCTCAAATGTCCGCAAGAAGTTGGCCGAGTCAGCATCCAATGTTAGGTGAGCCACCACGGCTTGACCGTTCTTGGCTTCATTCACCTTTTTCCACTCTTCAAAACCCGCGAAAACTTCAGCGCGAATTTCAAGCAGGGTGGCATAGCGCACTTGAAGAGGGCTCGCTTCGATCTGGCTCAGTCGCTCGGCTGACGGCACGCCAAACGTTTCGCAGAAGATGGAGTCCAAGCGGCTACCTGGTACACGAACATATGTCTCTTCTGCCGTAAAGGGAAGGATCGGTGCGATGACGGTCAGAAGCTGTCGAAGAACCACGTAGCAAGCCCACTGGCCGCTTCGACGACTCGGCCAGTCTGCGCCGTCACAGTACATTCGATCCTTGATTGCGTCAAGGTAAACAGCAGAGAGCTGCTTGATGCAGAACTCATTGATCGCACTCAGAGCCTTCTTGAATTCGTACGCCTCATAGGCATCCTTCACATCCGCTACCAGCAACTCAGCCTGCTCAATAATCCATTCATCAAGTTCTTGCAGTTGACCCGGCCTCACGGGTTCAAAGTCATAAAGGTTGCCCAGCAAGAATCGGAGGGTATTCCGAAGAGTTCGATATCCCTCGCCACTGACTTTTAGGAGTTCAGGCCCACAAGGCACGTCGTCAGCGTAGTTCACACTGGCGCACCAATAGCGCAGAACATCCGCCCCAAGTGAGGCACAGACCTCGTTCGGATCAATGACGTTGCCGAGCCGTTTGCTCATCTTGCGGCCTTGCTCGTCGGTAACAAATCCATGAGTAACCACGGCCTTATAAGGGGCACTACCATTGACCGCCGTGCCAATCACCATCGAAACATTGAACCAACCTCGATGCTGATCTGAACCCTCCAGATAGAGGTCAGCGGGCAATGCTTCTTTCCATTCTGGGTAAACATCGCCACCCAAAACGGCAATTGAAGTAGACCCACTGTCAAACCAAACGTCAAAAACATCCGTTTCTTTGGTGAATGCGGTCTCCCCATCAAAGGTGTAGCCTTCGGGAAGTATCTCTGACGGATCCTTGCTGTACCAAGCATCCGAACCTTCCCTTTCGATCAAAGTAGCCACCGCTTCGATCGCAACGGGGTCAAGCACGGGCGTCCCTTTAGTTGTATAAAACACCGGAATTCCCACCCCCCAGGGCCGTTGCCGAGAAATGCACCAATCCGGTCGTCCACCCAGCATTCCCTTGATCCTAGAATAACCGCTTTCTGGTACCCATTGAACTTGTTCGACTTGATCCAACATCTGGGCGCGGAGGCCATTGTCTTCCATGCTAACAAACCACTGCTCCGTTGCCCGGAAAATCACCGGCTTGCCGTCCCGCTCCGCATGCGGATACTGATGGTGGTAATCCTCTACCAGAAGTAGGGCACCCATTTCACGAAGGCGATCCACGACGACCGTATCACAGTCGGTGTACTTGACGCCCGCAAACTCTCCCGCTTCCTCCGTCAAATAACCTGACTCATTAACCGGGCAGAGCACGGGCAGTCCGTATTTGGCTCCGGTTACAAAGTCTTCGCGGCCATGGCCAGGAGCCGTGTGCACAACCCCAGTACCGTCCTCTGTTGTCACATAGGTTGCCAAGACACCTAATGACTCACGTTCAAAGATCGGATGCTTGAACTTTGAGAACTCGAACGACGCACCGAGGAGAGTTCGTACAACTTCGTACTGCAATCCTAGTTTCTGGAAGACGCTTGGCGCGAGATCCTCTTGTACTACGTAGTGATCGGACCCAACCTTGGCAATCACATAGTCCAAAGCTGGGTGAAAGGCGACGCCTAAGTTCGCTGGAATGGTCCACGGAGTGGTTGTCCAGATGATTGTGTACACATTGTCAAGCCCCTTTGACCACCCATTGTGATCATCGATCAACGGGAATCGGACGAAGATTGACTTGGAGACATGGTCGTCGTAGACGATTTCTGTATCGGCCAAGGCTGTACGACTCGTTGGGCTCCACATGACGGGCTTCAAACCCCGATAGACTTGGCCCAGCGACACAAGTTTGCCGAACACGCGGACAATGGCCGCCTCAAAGCGAAAGTCCATCGTGCGATAAGGCTTTTCCCACAAGCCAAAGACCCCAAGGCGCTCAAACTGCTCGGTCTGGATTTTGATGTACTCGGATGCGTGGTCCCGGCAAGCCTGTCGAAGGGTAGGCAATTCTGGCTTCTCCTTCCGTTCGGCAAACTTCTTCATCACCGCCTGCTCAATTGGCAGACCGTGGTTATCGTAACCCGGTACGTAAGGAACGCGGTAACCCATCATCACACGCGACTTCAGCACAAAGTCCTTCAGAATCTTGTTCATCGCCGTGCCGAGGTGGATGGCACTATTGGTATACGGCGGGCCATCGTGTAAAACAAAAGGCGGAGCGTCACGCCGCTCGTCTTGAAGCCGGTGATAGATGCTGGCGGCCTTCCATTTCGCGAGGATCTCCGGCTCACGAATCGCCAGATCAGCCTTCATCGGGATGGTGAAGCTCGGATCGGGCAAATTCAAGGTCGCTTTCAGGTCCATTGGACTTGAAGTGTACCGGGAGCTGCCACTAGGAGGGCGCCAAACAGGGCACTGAAGCTAGGAGCCGTCTCCGGTAGACTTTAGGCTAGATGCGCGGCAAACTGCTCGAACTCTTGGCCAAATATGATTCCATCGAGCAGTCCCTGATGGATCCCACGATTGCGTCACAGCCATCGGAGCTTCAAAGGCTGGGTAAGGCCCGAGCAGAATTAGAGGATGTCGTACAAGTCATCCGGCGCTATCATAAGACCGAGAAAGACCTCGCCGAGTCAGAGGCCCTCCTCTCCGATCCAGAGATGAAAGAACTTGCTCAAGACGAAGTCTCCACTCTGAGGGAACAACTGGGGGAACTGACGGAGGAGCTACGCCTGCTGCTGTTGCCCAAGGATCCAAACGATCAGAAGTCCGTTATTATTGAAATCCGACCAGCGGCAGGAGGAAACGAAGCGGGGCTCTTTGCTAGCGAGCTCTTCCGCATGTATCTTCGCTACGCAGAGCGCCGGAGGTGGAAGACGGAAATCATTGATCTCGAGGAAGACGGAATGGGGGCCCTAAGCCGAGTCACCTTTAGTATTGACGGCACCGGGGCGTTTAGCCAGCTCAAATTTGAAAGCGGTGTCCACCGTGTGCAGAGGGTTCCAGCAACAGAGAGCAGCGGTCGAACCCACACGAGCACCGTGACCGTGGCGGTCTTACCTGAGGTCGAAGAAGTGGACCTAGAAATCAAGAACGACGACATTGAGGTTTCCACCTTCCGCTCAAGCAGCGCTGGGGGCCAGCACATGCAGAAGAATGAGACGGCCATCAGAATCGTGCACAAGCCCACTGGCATCGCCGTAACCTGCCAAGACGAACGGAGCCAGCAGCAGAACAAACTCAAGGCGATGGCTGTTCTGCGAGCCAAGCTTTACGAAATCGAGCAAGAAAAGCTCGCCAAGGAGCGAGGTGACCTGCGGCGTGGCCAAATTGGCAGCGGAGATCGTAGCGAAAAAATCCGTACTTACAACTTTAACCAGAGCCGTATCACCGACCATCGCATCGGCAAGGATATGCACAACATGATTACCTTTATGGATGGCGAAATCCAAGGGATGATTGATGCTTTGATCCAGGATGACCAAATGCAGAAGCTAGCCAGTGATGCCTCATAATAGGCTCGGCTATCCGGTTATTCTGGCTAGCGCATCACCCCGCCGCCAAGAACTTCTTCACCATCTGGTTAAGGAATTTCAGATCGTCGTTGTTCCCGTTGATGAGGAAGCACTCACCCTGGCCGACCCGTGGCAAACCGCGCAAAGACTCGCACGGGAGAAGGCCTTGGCGGTGTTTGCTCTCAACCCGGAGGCTCTTGTCATCGCTGGCGACACCGTAGTCGCCCTTCCGGGCGTTGGCGGCTACCA
>JADLGZ010000173.1 GCA_020849075.1 Fimbriimonadaceae bacterium
CGTACCCATCTCAACCCGGTGGCTAACGGGAGACGACTGACGTGGTTACAACTTTCACGGCTATCGGGTCGCGATGTAGATCAGAGGTGGACGTGATTGAAAGGCGACCCGCTAGCCATGGCACCCACTCCTATTCACTCGGGGCCATCCATAAGTGGGCTCCCGTGCACGATTCTTGGAAGGGTGTTGAGGCCGACTCCGCCAAACCTTGCCTCGATCGTATAAGCGATATTCTTGCCCTCGACCCATGGCAATTCCAGACCGGGGTGCCATTCCTTGTCGTCGAAGTGCAGGTCATCGCTGAGCGCATAGTGGATCAGGATCTGGTCGGGGTCCGGGCCTGTGTAAATGATTTCGTCGCCGCGGAGATGAGCCGACCATTGGGGCAGGGTTTCTCCTTCGGCGCAGGCTTGGGCGAAGGACGAGACCGAAGCTAACGCATCGGCGGTGAGGGTGTGGCCGGTGTTGGGCAGCACGCGCAGAGATTTCGGCGAAGGCAGGGCGTCCCAGTAGCGGGTGGTTGCATCCACACACCAGAAAGGATCGTTGGCACCATGAACGAGGTGAACCGGACACTGGAGATCACTGAGGTAGGAGTAGGGATCTACGGCTTGGGCAAGCTCGAGCCCGGCTGGATCGTCCATCATCGCTTGCAGGTGGCGGCGGGTGTAGTCATCAAGCTTCGGGCTGAAGGATCCCCATTGCAGGAGCTGCTGCTGCATCTGAGGGACAACATTCAAGTTGTCGAAGATGATGGAGCAAAGGCCTCCCACCCGGGGGTCCCCCGCGAGAGCGGCGAGCCAAGCTGTCCAGCCACGCTTGCTAGCCCCGGCAAGCACGAAGTGCTGGAATCCAAAGGCTTCTTGGAGCGCATCCATGCATCGGATCACGGCTGTGGCCATCGCAAAGACAATCGGCCAGGACTGGTCGCCCGCAACCATGGCCTGTTCGAATGAGTGAGCTATCAGATCGTCCTCTCGAAGGTCAAATAGAGGTTGGTTGGGGATGCCAAACAGCATCGCAATTGGGAGCCGGGACCGCTGAAACTGGTTGAAGGTCCATTGGTCGGGTTCATCGACGAGGTCACCGGAGATGAAGAGCAAGCAAGTGTTCGGTGTTCGGTGTTCAGTGTTCGGTCCCACCCACACCACGTGGTGCCAATCATGGCCTTGCCAATTCAAACTGTTAAGTTGCAGGCTACGCTCAATTTTCTGCCAACCAAATGCGGAGTTCGGCCCGTCTCTAAGGAAGCTCAGCTTAGCCACACCCGCAAGGGTGGCACAGAATGGGAAAAACCGGCTATGCTGATGTTGTGCGCTAAGCCTTTGGGTTTGGCGAAGATGTGGAGAGACCGATGGTGAATCATTGGATTAAATTGGGCTTATTTGCCTTAGCTTTAGTGGGAGGGACGGCCGCGAATGCTGCCTTCACCGTTCCCGATGTCGTGATTGAACGCGCCGTCAACGGCCAGTCCATCAATGTGCGCTTTACTCAAGTTTCCGCCCGCTTGGTGGAGTTACGGGTAAATGGCATTAGCGTTGGAACCCGGGCGGTGAATGGCGCCGAGGCGAACGAAGTCAAGTTCAGAACGGATGCCACGACTCTGAATGACGGCAAGAACCTGATTGAGGTTTTGGTTTTTGACGGCGACGGCAACTTACTAGAAACCCAGAAGTCGAACCTTGATGTCGAGGCTCCAACGAACTCGGACGTCGAAATTTCTTCGCCGAAGGCCGGAGCGACCATCCAGGGCCTAGTTGATATTCGCGTTGCTCTGAAGAACAGCCTCAGGGTGAGAATGGTGTCATTTATCGTGGATGGCGACATGCGATCCATGACCAATGTTGCGCCTTACCAATACGTTATTGACACCGAAATGCTGACCAATGGCTGGCATGAAGTGCAGATTCTGGTCGTTGATGAGAGCAATCGCTCGGCTCGAAGTCGCAAGGTACGAGTTTTCGTCAATAATCCCGGTGGACGGACGGACCGCGTTGGAGTTCCAACGGCCCCGGTCGTTCCCGTGGTTAGCGATGTTCCGCTGGCTACGATGTCCGGCGGCTACGCCGCAGTCTTGGCCAAGCCCGCACCGGCAAAACCCATGAAGGTACAGGCACCGACCGCTTCGACAACGGGTGCGCGAAGCCTCACGCCAACTGGCCGTCGGGTTGCAACGCCGAAACCCGTGGCAAAGCCGGCACCGAAACCCGTGGCCAAGCCAAGCGGGAAACCAGCGCGAGTGGCTCCCCTCCCCGCAATTGCAACGGCGAAGCCGCCGGTTCAGGCTAAGCCAGCACCGGTCGCCCAAGCCAATGCCGCCGCAGCGACGATTCGAATTGGGCACGGAACGCGCCTCAACATTAGCGTTGCTCTGACCTTGACTTACGATGCTCGAATGGTGCGCCTAGATGTGCCAGCCCGAGTTCAAGAAGGCATCGCGCTCAGCCCATTCCGTCATCTGTACGAAGCAGCGGGTGGAAAGGTGAAGTGGACGCATGAGGACAAGACAGTTAACGCAAACGGGGCAGCTCGTAGCGCGACTGTAAAGATCGGCAGTAAGACAGCCCTCCTCAATGGCCAGAAGACGACCTTGGAATACGCCGCGTTTATTGATCACGGTCGAACGATCGTCCCGCTTAGCTTCATCAGCGATACATTGAACGTCAATGTGGATGTGGATCCCAAGACTGGACACGTTCTGATTACAAAGCGCAGCAAGTAACCTAAGCTCAATCAAAAGCCCCAAGCGCAGGCTTGGGGCTTTTTTTACATTTCACTCTAAGTTCTTGGGGTGCAGTCGCCAACATAGTAACTGTACCTATGAGCGAAGGAACCTCAAACGAAGGACGACGATTCAAGAGGTGGGACGTATTTGAATA
>JADLGZ010000174.1 GCA_020849075.1 Fimbriimonadaceae bacterium
ATCAACGTCTTCAACGTTGTCGCCCATATTGCCGAACGCAGATATGACTTGATCAATATCAGCCGCATCTACTTCGCCTGAGTTGTCCACGTCACCGTTCTGCATCGTTGCATTACCAATCGCTTGGCTCGCACCCGTCAGAGTCAGGTTGACCTTGCGCTTCAGGAACGAGGAACCATCCAAGACGAGTTCAGCGGCTCCTGTTGCCGACTTGGGAACGAGAATGGTCATCGCACTGCTGCTGGCCGTGGCCGTTACCGTACCGCTGGACAACGTTACGGTGCCCTGCATCACCGAGTAGGCGATGTTGCGTGTGCTCGCACCACTGAACGCCGTATCACCCAAAATCAAGTTGCCCGTAAGGGGAACTGAGATGGAGACATCGTCAATGCCGAAGTAGTTGGAATTGCTCCCTGCAGGCCCACCGTCTGTCACGTCATAGTGGAAGGCGATACGGCCCATGGTGGTGCCGCTCAAGCCACTGATGGTGCCTGAGAACTTGGTCCAAGCCTCAGGGAATCCTCCAGTCGTCAGCGCTGGATTGACCGAGGCCAACACGGTCGTGAAATCAGCTACGTTCGTGCTTGCTCCATTCGTACTGAGCTTCAGGTGGACACGGTCGGGCCAAATGCTCCCAGCAGCCGTCCTTGCATAGAAGGAAACAACGTCGCCGTTATCCCAGGCCTTCTCTTCCGAGATCAACCAGTTATCAATGAGTCCGGCACCTGTACAAGAGTTAAAGTTGGCGGCCACATAGTGGGCGCCTTGTTGGGCCACGAACACCGCCGTGTTGCCCGTAAACCAACTCGTCGAGCCAATGGCAGGGCTATTGTTCTGGTACGTCCAATCGTGATCGGCCGTGAATCCACCAGTTGCACCGGTATAGATCGTGCCATCCACGAGAGGCTCGAAAGTCTCCCAGTTTCCTTGTTCCGTTACCGGGCCCGTGTACGGACCGAAGGAAAGAGTGTCGCCCGTCGAGTCCGTGCCTGCGCCGTCAGAGAACGTTTCGTAGAACGTCAGATCCCAGGTACTACCTGCCGCAATGATCGAACCAGTCAGCGTGCTCAGATAGTAGCTCACCTGTGTAGGTGTGGAAATCGCCAATGTCGAGAACCCGGTTGTCGTAAATGGCTTCAAGTGCGCGGACAATGTCGGATAGCCGGAGTTCACCATTTGAATGGTCGCCTCCGACGCCCAGGTACCGGCAATAACAGAGGTAAGGTTGATTGAGTTCACCAGAGCTGAAGAACCAAACACGTAGGAACTTGGCACAGCACCGACACCGGTGGCAACGCCATTACTTCCCGCTTCCGGCCCCACCAACGTGTCTACGAAGTCAAACGGACCAGCGACCGTAATCGTCTGAGCGGCGGGGGGAGGCGCGACGTAAACGTCCGGGCTAAAGGACAGTGTATCTCCTGTTGAATCCGGTCCCGTGCCATCCGAGAATGATTCGTAGAACGTTAGGTCCCAAGTAGAGCCCGATGCGATGTTCGCATTACCAATCGTATTGTTGGTAAGGGGTCGCACGGTTGGCGAAGAGATGGACACGGTCGTATACGTGGCGGTCGTCGAGAAGTTGAAACTAGCGGCCATCCCTGGGTAACCAGAGTTCACCACTTGTACGGAAGCTTCAGAAGCGTAAGTACCGGCAATCACCGAAGTGAGATTAACCGAGTTGACGGTCACCGATGAACCAAGCGTGTACGCTGATCCTACAGTACCGACCCCAGTTGCCACGCTATTGCTCCCTGCCTCAGGACCAACAAGCGTATCTACAAAGTCAAAGGGACCAGCGACATTGATTGTCTGTGCGCTCGCCAATGGCGATGCGGCCAGAAGGGCCAAAACACCCACCGCTGGCATTGTTTTTCGAGTAATCATGATTATTTCCAACGAAGCACCTGCTTCACCACCATTTTATGCCAGTTTTTCGCCAAGCGTTCGGAAAAGTTCAACCCAAAATGTTAAAAAGTCTTCCCTGGTTCAAATCCTGGCAAAAAAACGGGGACCAATCTGGTCCCCGCACACTCTTTGAAGTTAGCTCCCTACCGTTCGGAAATCGGAACCCACGTCGCGCTGGTTGGACCTTCGTAAATGCAGTTCGGTCGGATCAAGCGGTTGTTGCGCAATTGCTCAATCATATGAGTAGACCAACCACTTACTCGCGCGATCACGAAAATCGGAGTATAGAGGTCGATCGGGATGCCAAGAACATAGTAAGCATAGGCGGCCGGGAAGTCTACATTGGGGTAGATGTTCTTCTCCGTTTCCATCACATTTTCCAGAATGTCGGCGATCTCGCTCCAGTTCGTCTGACCCTTTTCAGCCGAAAGCTCCTTGGCCACCTTGGTCATGTAGATCGCACGCGGATCTCGCTTCTTGTATTCGCGGTGACCAAAACCCATGATCTTCTTCTTGTTGGTCAATGCGTCATGGATCCATGCCTCGGCCTTGTCGGGCGAGCCAATTTCTTGGAGCATCCGCATGGCCTCTTCGTTGGCTCCACCGTGCAACGGGCCGCGGAGTGTGCCAATGCCGCTTGCCACGCCTGAGAACAAATCGCTCAGGGTGGAAACCGTAACTCGGCATGCGAAGGTCGAGGCATTGTAGCCATGCTCCGCATAGAGGGTCAACGAACTATCCAGAACATGAGCCGTCTTGGCATCGGGTTCTTGGCCTGACATCAGATACAGGAAATTTTGGGCGATTGTGTGTTCGGCCTTGGGCTTCAGGGGTTCAAGGCCTTGGCGAATTCGGTGACCATTACCGACGATCGTACTCGCCTTGGCGAGGATACGGATCGCTTTCGCAACATTGGCCTCATCGTCCGTAGCGGGCTTAGCATAATCGGGGTCGAAAGGCGCATAAGCCACAAACCCTGCCTTCGTCAGGTCCATCGGGTGGGCGTTCTTCGGCATTTGCTTCATTGCCGTGTAGACCTGCTCGGGCACTTCTCGCTCATTCGCGAGCGTCTTCTTCAAGGCATCAAGTTCCGACTGATTGGGTAAGTGGCCATAAATGAGAAGGTGAGCGGTCTCTTCAAAGCATCCTTTGCTGGCTAGGTCATGGACATCATATCCACGATACACCAGGCTACTTGTCTCACTGATGATCTCGCTGATCGTCGAAATGCCGCCAATGACACCTTCAAGGCCGGGGCTGTAATTCGGATAGGTCGCTGCGCTCATAGTCCAACACCGAAGTGTACCTGAGTGGGCCCTATCAGCGAGCGCCGCTAATGCGCTGGGCGATGGCTTCAAGTTCGGCGTGGTCACGATCAGCGACCAAGATGAACTGAGCCCCGCTCTGAATCCAGCTATAACAATTGAGGCCTTGGACTTCTCGGTGGCATGCGCCGTCCAGCTTCGTCACACCAGGTGATACATAGAGGTAGAAATCACCGCGGCCATCCGCCATCTCATAGCGATATACTGGCCGACCCTCGATACTCGATCGTGAGATTCCTGTGATTCGGAAGGAGTGGAGGAACTTCTGGAAGCCATACTCGTCCTGCGCGCCCGCGGCCATCGGGGAGAAGCCAGCGATGGCGGTCACTTGGCTCGGATCAAGGGAATTGTTGTGATTGAGTGAACGAGTCCAAAGCCCAGTTACGAGCATCAACATTACGAATGACCCACAAAGCTGCCACGCGTACTTCGAAACAAAACCAGTAACACGGTCGGCTTTCTCAATCTCAGCTAAACGACCTTTGCATGCCGACCAAGTATCCTCGCAGTGGATGCCCTTACAATGGGTCTTTAGAGCATCTTTGAGCATGACAACCGTTTCAAATTCGGACCGAAGCTTCGGGTCCGCATCCATTGCGGCCTCGCCTGCCTTTGTCTGCTCGGCAGTCGCTTGGCCATCGGCCATTGCGTGTACATCTAAATACTCTTTCATCCTGACTGTTCCTTTCGAATATAACCTTGTTCTAACGCGTACTGTTCCAGCTCGCGCCTCAAAATTGCCCGTCCTCTTGCTAGTCTTGAGCGCACTGTCCCAATCGGCACTTGGGTCGCTTCAGCGATTTCTTCGTAGGTAAGACCTTCAACATCACTCAGCAAGACGGCAGTGCGGAAATCCGGTGGGACACGGCCCAATGCTTCCTCCACCTCGGCTCCGACCAAGTTATCAAACAGCATTCGGTCCGGAGTGGTTCCCTCGGGGGCGACCGGTTCAGCAGCGTACTCATCATCGAGGCTTTCGCTCAACCCGGTTCGCTTTCGCTGACGATACTTGTTGATATAGAGATTGGTCAGGATGCGCAGCATCCAAG
>JADLGZ010000175.1 GCA_020849075.1 Fimbriimonadaceae bacterium
GGAGCGTACGGCCCAAAGAATCGGTTCTGGATGAGGGCTTGCTCCCAGATTACGCCGCTGTACCAAGCATAGAACACCTCCGAAAGGTAGCCGTAGAAAACGACAAGACCAGTAGTGAGCATGATCTTGGCCATCCAGTCTAGGTGAGTGTCCGTGATCAAGTCATCCATCCCGTACCACTTGCGTAGCGGGATCGCAAACGTAAGCACCATAGCAAAGCCGGCAAAGACTGCACCCGCGACAAAGTAGGGAGGGAAGACCGTGATGTTCCATCCCGGCACGATTGACACGGCAAAGTCCAAGGACACGATCGAGTGCACCGATAGCACCAGAGGAGTGGACAGGCCAGCCAAGATCAAATATGCCTGCTCGTAGCGATGCCAATGTTTCGCCGAGCCGCGCCAACCCAAGGAGAGCATGGCCCACACTCGGGCACCGATAGCATTCTTGGTCCGATCACGCAAGGTGGCGAAATCGGGAATCAGTCCGATGAACCAGAAAAGCGCCGAGATCGTGATATAGGTACTGACCGCGAACACGTCCCAGATCAAAGGGCTCCGGAACTGCGGCCACATCGCCAGCGTGTTTGGATAGGGGAATAGCCAGTAGGCGACCCACGGTCGCCCGGTGTGCAGCAGCGGATATAACCCCGCGCACATAACGGCAAAAATGGTCATCGCTTCAGCAAACCGGTTAATGGAGTTGCGCCATTGCTGCCGTAACAAGAGAAGGATCGCGGAGATCAGTGTTCCGGCGTGTCCAATTCCGATCCACCACACGAAGTTGATAATGTCAAAGCCCCAGCCGACCGGCTGGTTATTTCCCCAGATACCAATGCCCTGAAAGACCAGCCATGCGATGGAAGTAAAGAGCATCAGCGCTCCGCCGCCACCGAGCGCGACCATAACGTACCAAATCTTAGGGTGCCGCTTGTTATCCAAGATCAGTGACGTTATCTGGTCGTCAATCTTGGAGTAGCTTTGTTGGCCCGGCAGTAGATCGTTAAGTTCGTCTAGCTTTTCCTTGATAATCTTGGACATTAGGCGGGTTCGACCTCCTTATTCGGATTGCGAAGCTTGGTGAGGTACGTCGTACGGTTGTGCGTGTTCAGTTCCTCCAAAAGTGAATAGTTACGTGGCATCTTTTTGAGGCGGCTGATGCGGCTGCTTTCGTCCGCGATATTGCCAAAGGTGATGGCACCCGTAGGGCATGCCTGCTGGCAGGCGGTGACTATCTCACCATCCATCGGATCGGGCTTTTCTCGCTGCCCCTTGGCGGCTGCATTCTTTGCATGGATTCGGGCGGCGTTGATTCGTTGCACGCAGTAAGTACATTTCTCCATGACACCTCGACCTCGTACCGTGACTTCTGGATTGTTAACCATGAGCCGTACTCGAAGGTCTCGACTGGAGTTGTGACCATCAATCTTGAAGTCGCTGAACTTTCGGTCGTTGTAGTTCAGGAAGTTGAACCGCCGGACTTTATAGGGGCAGTTGTTAGAGCAGTATCGAGTTCCAACACAGCGGTTATAAACCATCTGGTTCAAGCCTTCTTTACTATGGACCGTGGCCGCGACTGGGCAAACCGGTTCGCATGGAGCGGCTTCGCAGTGCATGCACGTGACAGGCATGAGGTGCGTGGTTGGGTTATCGAGGTCAGCTCGAGTCGGCTTGACCTTGCCGCTCACCTCTCCAATGCCCTTGGTACCGTAGTAGCGATCTACTCGAATCCAGTGCATCTCTCGCCCTTTCAGGACCTGATCCTTTCCGACGACGGCAATATTGTTCTCAGCTTGGCAGGCGGTAACGCATGCGTGGCACCCTATGCAGACATTGAGGTCTATCGTCATCCCCCACTTGGGGCCGTCGTAGGGGAACTCCTTATCCGGGTCCGGATACATCGAAATGTCCCGATGATGCTCCCCTTCTGCATGCTCACCCTCATGGGGGTGCAGGAGGGCATTAAGCTCCATTTCTCGAACGATATCGCGCCCTTCGAGGTAGTGATGCATCTGGGTGCTTGCGAGAGCGATCTTGCCGTCCGACTTCGCGATCGAACCCTTCATCACGGGGTTACCATTCCAAATCTTGTAGGCGTTAAAGCCGGTCCCAGCCGCAATCAGTGAATCGCCCCAGTCTTGGCCATAGCCGTAATGAATGGTGACGGTGTTCTCGGCCTGTCCAGGTAATACCCAAGCTCCTCCCGTGACGTCACCGACGTGAGTGGTGACCTTCACGAGGTCGCCGCTCACGATCCCCAACTTTTCTGCCAACTTCGGGCTGACCTGAACCGTGTTGTCCCAGGTCATGGTGGTCAGAGGCTTGGGAAGCTCCTGTAGCCAGCCATTGTTGGCGAAACGCCCATCAAATATGGTGGGGTCAGTTCGAAAGAGAATTTCAAGCTCGCCATCTCCAAGGTCTTGCGGATTTGGCGCCGCGGGCACTCCGGCAACAACGGCCGCCGCAGGGTTCTTAGTGTTGGGCACAACACCATCGTTAAGCGCAGAACGCCAGGCCCTATCGTTCAAGCCCTTCTTGGCCCAAGATGCCTTCAAACTGTCGCCCGGGTCACCGCCGTCGCCAAAGACCGCACGGAGTGTTTCAAGCATTGACTTCGTGTCATAAAGCGGGTCAATGAGTGGCTGGATAATGGTGGTCGTCCCGTCAAGGGCTTGACCATCACCCCAGCTTTCTAGTGCGTGGGATTCCGGCAAGTGCCAATTGGACATGCGACTGGTCTCATCAAGATAGGGAGAGAGGTGGACGGAATGCTTTGCTTTCTTGAGGAATTCGCCGAACTTTAGATTTGCCGGTGCGTTGAAAACCGGATTCCCGCCGAAAATAAACAGGGTTGAGATATCGCTAGCCAAGAGCCGCTCAAAGGATTCCCCTTGCTCACCGGCCATCCAGGTCACGGGAGAATGGTGATTAACTAGCTTTCCATTGGCGCCGAGAGCTTGGTTGATGGAATGGCATAGCGAAATACTGTCGGCATCAAGGTCGTCGCCCGGTATGACCACAGAGGCGCCGTTATTGGCCTCAAGATCTCGTGCGACCGCCTCAAGCCATACCGCCGCGTCTCCGGCAACCTGACTGGCGCTGGCGGTAGGAACTCCGATTCTCGCAGCCAAGGCTCGGATGAATTCACGGACTTCCATCGCTCCGAGAGCTAAGCGGTGGTCCGCGATCGCGCCAGTAGTGGTCGGGGTGCTTTCTACCGAGTACAAACGGCTCATCCCTGCTGGGTCCCCATCCACATTCCGGCTTTGCGCCCATTCGCGCGCATACTTTAGGGATCCCGGTCCTGCGCTCATGAAGTCGCTTGAGATGCTGAGCACGGCTTTCGCTTGACCAAGGTTGTAAACCGTTTCCAGCGGCTTACCAAAGGACTGCGCCGCCCCATTGTAAACACGATCTCGGTGAGCGGGTTCCCATGATGCAATGACCATGTTCGGATACTTTCCCTTTAGGGTCTCCAGTTCCGCAATTACACTGGGAGATCCGACCGTCGGAACGAGGACAGCAAGCCCTTGACCGCCCTTCTTGGCGACCTCGGCAATCCAAGATCGAGCTTCTCCAAGGAAAGCCACCCAGTCATTTGCGACATTGTCCTTGGCAGGAGTTTTGCTGCGGTCCGGATCGTACAAGTCCAAAATGGACGCCTGCATGAGGCTTGTGCTCGCCCCTCCGCTGAAAGGATGCTTGGGATTTCCTTCAATCTTGGTTGGGCGACCGTAATTGCTCTCAACGATGATGCCGTCCGTGATGCCTTGCAGGGTATAGCCAGTTGCGAAGTACAGCTTCTCGCCTGAGACCATCTCCTCTGGGCGATTGACGTAAGGGACTAGTTTGGCTGGGGGTAGGCGCAGACTTCGGCATCCCGCTAACCCAGCTAACATCATCGAAGCTCCCATGTACTTGAGCAGCGACCGCCGGTCAATGTGCATCAATGAGTTCCGATTCGGGAACTCGTCATCTACCCAAGCTTGAAACTCGGGAGTCTCGGCCACCTCTTCAAGGCTGCGCCAATAAGCACGACCCGACTTGCCGGCCAGTTTTTCTCTGACCGCGGCTAAATCAAATTGTCCCCTCGTGTTGTTCATCCTTAAATCCTAGCGGTGGCAAATCCAGCAGTCGGTCAGCTGTTCCTTCTTGATACCTCGGGCCTTGACCAACTCCCGCCCTTCTTTTGTGGAAAGAGCATGTTGCTCTGCGCCCTTGATCAAATTCATTTCCATTCCGCTGAGTGAGTGTCGTGAAGCATCCTTTTGATATTTCACATAAAGGTTGAAGACTTGCTCTCGCGGGCTCAACTCCTTGTTGGCTGGGTCTGCGTACATGTACTTCTCCGGCTCGCGGTGACATTCAAGGCACCACGACATAAACAAGGTGCGAGACTTGTAAGCAATCTGCATGTCCTGTATCGCGCCATGGCATTGGTTGCAACTGACGCCCTTGTTAATGTGAACGGAGTGATTGAAGTAGACAAACTCGGGGACCTTGTTCAGTTGTGTCCATACGATCGGCTTGTTCTCGGCGTAACTCTGGCGGACTGGGTCAAGGAGAGGGCTATTCGTCCAGATATGCTGGTGACAAGACATGCATGTCTCGGTGCTTGGCATGCCGGCGTCGGCCGCAGTTTCAACACTGGTGTGGCAGTAACGGCAATCTACGCCGAGTTCAATCGTGTGATGCTTATGACTGAACGGCACGGGTTGCTCCAGTGGAATATTCTGGCGAGTGTTGGGTGAATGGCGGCTAAGCGTCATTCCTACCAAGATCGCGAGCACGGGCAAACTGGCAAAGGCCATAAGGCTGCCTCTTGCGTATGAGTTTGTCGCGGCGTTGAACAGTTGCGGCATGAGTGGTTATCCTACTTGAATCACTTCGGGGTTCGCCCTAGCTAAAACGTTAGCCTAGTTCCTCCCCCAGCTTGGTCGACGGCCATTATCACAAAGATAAGCGCTAAGTAAACCATTGAATACTTAAACAAACGAACGGCCTTTGGCCGATCAGGGGCCTGCATGAGTTGCCAGCTCCTCAAAATCAAAATCCCGTTCAACAAGACGGCGGCAACCGCATAAAGGAGTCCGGCTTGCCCAAGGATGAGAGGAATTGCGCAAAGAACCGTTGTCAGGACTGAGTAGGCCGTGATTTGAACGACCGTGGCGTGATCGCCCTTGACCACGGGCAACATCGGAATATTGGCCTCTCGATAGTCATCCTTGATGAATAGCGCGAGGGCCCAGAAGTGAACGGGTGTCCAAACAACGATCAAAGCAAACAAGAACCAAGCGAGCGGACTGAGTGAATTGGTCACCGCCGCCCAGCCGACCAACGGAGGGAATGCGCCAGCTGCCCCACCAATTACAATGTTATGCCAAGTTCGGCGCTTCAGAAGAAGCGTGTAAATAATGACGTAGAAAAGGAGTCCCGCCATAGCTAGGGCGGCGGTCAGTAGGTTGGCCGCCAACGCCAGAATTGCGAAGCTCAATACGCCCAAGACAACGGCAAAAGCGGACGCCATCCAGAGCGGCATGACATGCGTCACTGTCGGTCGGTGGCTAGTGCGAACCATTTGCCCATCAATATCGCTGTCAATAACCATGTTTATGGCGTTCGCCGAGCCAGCGGCAAGGTAACCCCCTATTGCAACCCAGAGAAGGAGCCACCCGCCGGGCCACCCTCGCGCAGCGATGAACATGGCCAGTAATGTCGTAAAAAGGAGGAGCGAGATCACTCTCGGCTTTGTGAGGACAACAAAGGCGTTGATCTTTTCCTTTGCTGACATCGAATAGATGGTGTAAGGCTCCTCAGTGACGTTCGTACCCTCTGGCGCGATCCTGGCCGACAAGGCATGGGCCGAGAGCAGGGTGAAAAGAATCCAGACGCCATCAGCGATCAGCAGGTGCATGATCTGAAAGTAAACGGGAGCCTTGAGGATGACGTTTAGTGCTCCGTGCCCCAGTTGAACGACAAGCAGAGTAGTTGTCCAGCGAGTTAGCTGGCTAACTTGGGGCGACTTTCGAGCTGCTCCGATGAAGGCGAGGCCAAGCAGAAGGTAGAGAGTAGCTGATGTGCTGATGAGCGGGTGGGCAATTCGGAGCCGCTCAAGGAAATGGGCAGCTGGATCCATCGTGCGGGAGAGACCGGCAAAGGTATCCGTTGGCTTGAAGAGAGTATCACCGAGAGCCGTGATGGCTCCACTGACAATGGTCATCACCATAGCGACAGCTCCAACACCTAGTGCGCCAAGGACGGGACCTTGCCCTCGTAGGCGGATCGGCTCTCCTCCCCACGCCCAATACGCGGTGAGGGTTACGGTCGCCAGCAAGCAGGTCGTATTGAAATGGTGGAGCGCCATGACGACGGCGCGAGTTACCGAAAGATCCTGCCCGACAAGTTTGCCGAGCACGAGCCATGCGCCGATTAGGGACTCAACAATTCCCATTCCAGCCGCGACCAGCGCCGCCTTACGAGTAATGCTGGACTTGGGTAAGCGTCGAAAAGCCCAAACCGCGACTGTAAAAACTGGGATTAACCAGAGCCCCGTCATGGCGCGATGAGTGAACTCAATAGCCTTTGCGCCGGCGAGTACGGTTGGGATGATTTCGCCGTCACACTTTGGCCAGTGGTCACCGCAGCCCGCTCCGCTACCGGTGGCACGAACTACCGCTCCCCAGAGGATCACGAGAACCGTAAAGGCGACATTGACCAAAGCGAGGCGCTTGAACCAGAGGGGAATCTGGACACTTCTGTCAACGTTGTGAGGATGGTCAGCTTGGTTGGGAAGGACCGAATCGGTACTTTGGGATTTCGGTAAAGATTCTCCCCCTCGCATCTTTGCCTCTACAACAAGATAGCTCATTCTACTTGGCGGCGTCAAATGGGTCAAGTGAAAGTTATAAAACCCCATTGACACATCCTCGCGAAAGTGTGGAAAACTAGGCGCTTCCAGTATTAACAGCTGGTGCTTATGCGGAGTACTGTGGAAC
Organism: Fimbriimonadaceae bacterium; assembly: GCA_020849075.1. Lineage (GTDB taxonomy): Bacteria > Armatimonadota > Fimbriimonadia > Fimbriimonadales > Fimbriimonadaceae > JAFLBD01. The sequence goes on from JADLGZ010000175.1 coordinate 6,995, forward strand.
AGGACTTCCGCTTAACTGTTGTTGGGTAACTATGTGGAACAAGGCAAGTCTATCGCTTTGGGCCTTCGTAGCCGCATCGTTGGCTTCGGCGGTTCAGTTGCACCCGGTGGAGTATCAGGTGGTGCGGTGGAATAACTTTGCCTTTCACTCGGTCTCGGTGGACCTGAGGAGTGAGCAGGTGAGCCCCGCGGTCATTCATTCTTCTCGCCTGGAGTCCATTTGGAGCCTTGTTCAAGAAGACACGCCGACCGTAGCGGTGACGGGCACCTTCTTCCATCCCACGAGCGCTTCTCCGGTTGGGGATATCGTTGTTGATGGTAAGCAGACCGCGGAGGGATATCGCGGCTCGGTGGTTGCGGTGGACTGGTACGGAGATGTAAAGATTTTTGACTCCGTCTTTGAGAAGGCCATTGACTGGTCCCCGTATCGATTTGCGCTACGAGGAACTGTCCGCATCATCCGGGACGGTATTGTCGCACCAGACCCGCGCAGCCAAAAGTTCCGCGATCCGAGAGTATGGAGTCGGGCCGAAAGGTGCGCGGTCGGGACGACAAACGATGGACGACTGATCATCTTCGCCACCAACCATGCGGTCACGTTGAGCGAGTTGGGTAAGGCGATGCTTCAGGTCGGTGCAACAAACGCCGTCAATATGGACGGCGGAACGAGTGCGGCCCTCCTCTACCGAGGAGATCTAAAGGTACGACCAGCCCGAAAGCTCACCAATTTGTTTGTGGTCTACGAGCGGTCTCCGTTCCTTCTCCCATCCGATTAAGCATTTGCCGTGAGGCCTAGTGCTTGATGCCCAACTTATCCTTGACCTCATCTTTCAGGAAGAACTCATCCAGCTTGCCATTCTCCCATTGCAGCATGAGGACACCCGGGATGTTGAAGTCCGCATCGCTTCCTCGATAGGTGATCTGCGCCACGGCATCTGAAGGTGCCCCTGCTTTCTTGGCGATAGCCCACATCTCCTTGACCGTTGGTTTCAACGTTAAGGCCATAGCGGGATCTGCCAAGCGACTATCCCGGTCAACATCCATGCCTTCCATCGTGTAGTTGTACGAACTGCTGGAGTTGCCGCTTCGACGGGACACGTGGCGTCGTTGACCCGGCCGGCTGACGGAGACTCTTACTTGCTCAACCCAAACCGAACTTGGGGTGCGGCCTGCTCCGATGGGGGGTTCAGTCTTGCCTCGAGGTGCCCTATCAAGCTTTCGCTCGAACTGATACTCAACGCGAGGGCCAGGTACGTATGTCGCGTTGAGATCAAGGGTGCCATCAGCGCGTGCGCCCATGATTTTTAGTTCTACTAGAGTTGCATTTGGGCCTACTTTCTCCTGCACTTCGACCACCCCATTGATCGGGTCGAAATGCGTGACGTCGCCCTTGAGCTTGTAGGTCTCCTCACCCATCCATTTGGCCACGGTATTCGTGAACACCATGGTGTAAATGAACCAGCCAAAACCGCCGACGAGTGCGACCAACGTGAGGCACCCAATGGCTCCGCAAATGCCACCTTTCTTTGCCATTTCGCCCTTTTACCCTAATGCCGAGCTCAGGCTGATTCTTGCAGAAATGTTCGTAGCACGACTGCTTCATTGTGCTCTTCGTCTCGAGCCCCAAAGAGAAGGGTTACTTTTTGGGAAGCGCAAGCCTTGCGAAGTTTGTCAACGGCGTTGGGATTTGCTTTAAGCTCGTCCCGGTAGCGAGCTTGGAACTCATCCCACTTCATGGGGTCATGGCTGAACCAGCGGCGTAACTCATCGCTTGGAGCGACCTCCTTGAGCCATAAGTCGAGCTTGGCTCGCTCCTTTGACACCCCACGGGGCCAGAGGCGATCCACCAGGATACGCTTCCCATCGCTTTCGGAAGCTTCATCATAGACTCGCTTGATCTGAATGTTGGGCATCCGCTTAAGTAGTTTACGACTGACTACACCCTCTTTTTTGTCCCGTAGGTCCCTTAGCAGGTTCAACAAGAAATGTCGCTTCGGTCGCGTAGAGAACTCAATACCTCCCTTGCGTCCATTGTTGAATCTAAAAGCAGGTGCCCGAACCACCCGAACCGATTCCCTTCGGCCCGTCTTTGTTCTTGTGGCGATTACGGCCTGCTCACTGTCCGCGAAGGCGGCCAGGATGCGCTGCATGAGGTCCCCGGTGAAACCTTCGCCCAAAGACTCGGACACCGACACCACGCGGGCTTTACCGGAAAGCTCCCTGTACAGTTCTTCGGCAAAGAGGGCCTCACGGGCTAGACGATCCAACCTGGTAAACCAGCACCCGGGCAACCTTTCCGGCCTTCACGACTTCACGCAGGGCGGCCAGGCCGGGCCGATCTTCCTTGGCCCCGGATTCCACGTCTTGGAACCACTGATCAATCTGGATTCCTTGGACGGCGGCATAGGCCACGATGTGCTGACGCTGAACGTCAAGACCGTTCCCGTCCTCTTGGCCATCGGTGGAGACTCTCAAGTATCCAACCGCTGCGCCCTCCTCGGGCCGTAGCAAGAAGGATCACAACTTTGATTGCTTCAAAAACGATGTAAAACACATGGTAGGGTGGGCCGCTCACGGGTTGCCCCTGGATTACCGCATCGGTACGAATATTCAGCAAGGGCATGACCGCCAGCCACTGGACGGCAAGAATGAGCCCCGCTATCCAGAACCCCGGCAATCTTTGACGTCGCCGGACGAGGAGGACAACCCCGCAAACAAGCAAGATGATCTCGGCGGCCAAGAGTGAGCGGAACGTAACCCTTCCGACTTCAAGGGCGGTGGAGAGGGTTAGAGAGGAAGCGTAAAACTTTGCCGGCGTAGCGACAAAGGAGCACCCAATGACAATGCCTGCCCATAGGAGCGCGATTGTCCTGACCGAATCATCGTTGGACTTCATGAGAACATGGCACGGGAAAGCCGCTCTCCCATGATTCTTGCCTTTCCCATAAAGAAGGCCTCGACTTGGTCATTAGGTGCCACTTCGCCCAAGGTTTCTTCGAAGAGTTGGAGCCAGATCGTGAAGTGCTCTGGTTTCGCGTTTGGCAGTGCGCGATGAATCGGCATGGGATGGCCCTGATAGGTGCCCGTTCCAAGGGCAATGGAACTCCAGAACTTCTTCATGATTTCCAAGTGTTCTGGCCAGTGATCCTGAATGATGCCATCAAAGTATGGCCCTAGTTCGGCGTGAGCCCGCACCTTGACGTAAAACTCTTCTACCAGTTGAGCGATGGTCTCCTCGGA
>JADLGZ010000176.1 GCA_020849075.1 Fimbriimonadaceae bacterium
ACGTTCTACTACCCGCGTGACGATCATTCTATCGGGCGCGACGAGACACGAAAGCACGTTTTCCGCCTGATCGTGCAGCACCTGTATGATCAGCTAAGCGACTAGGACTCAAGCAGGGAAGTCCGGCGAGGACTTGATCATCCAAATCTGACCTTGATGGTAGCCTGGATGATAGCTTAGCCTGGCAAAGGCGCCCGTGCCGTCAATGATCGGGCCCAAGGCACTTTCGTTTTCCTTAGCCCGTAATTCAGGCGTGATGTTTTTGAGGGTCGGCTCGGTGAGAGCTCTGCCTTCCGAAAGAGCCCATTCGATGAGTTCAGGAGTGATCTCGGCTGATGCAAACGGGAATGCGGCGTCATTTAAGGCACCATCTCGCGCACACTTGCGGACTCGATCCTGCCGCTCGTCCAATTCCTTGTCCAGCAACTGACTCAGAACAAAGAATTCAACGCCTGCCACGTGAAGGGCCATCTCTCCGATCGTTAAAGTATCTGGGTGGAGCCGAAAGTTTAGTTGCGCTTGACTCAGAGTTTTGACGGCGTCGTCAAAGCGCCCCCTTGTTAATTGGTAGGTAGTGAGAAAGTCCGACATTATCCTTTGTAGGGCCACCCCGGGAGAGTCACGGAGAGGGGTTTGTCTTGGCGGTAGCCGAGCTCGTACTCCGCCTGCATGATCGTGTGTATCTCATGAGTTCCTTCGTAAATGACCGCACCGCGGCTATTGCGGAAATAGCGTTCAACCGGGAACTCGTCGCAGTACCCATAGGCGCCATGGATTTCAACCGCTTTGTTGGCGGCGTCAAAGGCGGCAGCGCAATTTGTCCACTTGGCCAAGCTGCACTCTCTGGTATGACGCATTTCATTGTTCTTCATCCACCCAACCTTTTGATAGAGAAGGCGCCCAATGTCCCTACCCTGAGCCATGCTCGCTATCATCTGCTGGACGAGTTGCTTCTTGCCGATAACCTCACTTCCGGCCATGCGCTCGTTCGCGTATTTGTTGCACGCATCGAGGCACGCCGTAATGATGCCAACCGCGCCGCTAGCGACTGTGTAGCGTCCATGGTCAAGTGCGCTCATTGCGACCTTAAATCCATCGCCCTCTTGGCCAAGCATGCAGTCCTTATGAACCCGCATATCGGCGAACATGATTTCACCCGTGTTTCCTGCCCGAACGCCTAGCTTGCCTTTAATCGGTCTGCTTGAGAACCCGGGCGTAGTGCGGTCAACAATAAAGGCGGCATATGGGGCCTTGGCATTCGTCTGAGCTAGGCGAGTGATGACAAGGAACTGATCGGCGAAGTCGGCAAGGCTGATCCACGTCTTGGCCCCATTGATGATGTAGTAGTCGCCATCCTTGGTCGCAGTCGTCTTGATATTGATCGCATCCGATCCAGCGTTCGGTTCAGTAAGGCCAAAGCCGGCGATCCGCTTTCCCGTCGCAAGCTCGGGGAGCCATCGCTGTCGCTGTTCGTCTGTCCCCCATTGCAGCAAGGTCATACTGTGTAAGCCTACGTGGACGCTGAGGACGACACGGGCGGTGCTGTCGGCACGCTCCATCTCTTCACAGGCAATCCCGAGACTGATGTAATCCGCGCCCATTCCTCCGAACTTTTCTGGCATACAGACCCCAAGGAATCCCGATTCCGCCATCTGCTTGAGCATGGTCGGGTCGGATTCATGAGCGCGATCGCGCTCGGCAAGGCCGGGAAGAATAACCTGTTGACCAAACTTGTAGGCCGATTCTTGAATGAGTTGGTGCTCTTGCGTCAGGGCAAAGTCCATGAGGCAAGAGTGTACCGAGTTCGGGCCTTAGCGGACGGACTCAAGAATCTTCCTTGCCGTTTCGGATCGGATGCCCAAACTGACAAAGGAGCCAAATCTTGGAAAGTTCCGACCCTTGAGGTCAATCCAGGGAGTCTGGCATTCGGGTAGCCCACGTACCGTTGCTGTCATAAAGTGAGAGGTCCCAAAGCCCGCTGAGCTGAAGCCGACACGAACTGGACGTGCTCGCTCATCAGCGAATATCGGAACGCCTAGTTTTACGGCAGCGAACTGAAATGAAAACGACTTGGCGACATCCTTCTGCTTGTATTCGACCGTGATGTAACGCTGGTTATTGACATTAAACACGCTTTCGGAGACTTCAGCCTTGAACCCTTCCGGGATCCAAGTGGGCAAGGGAAGTTGGAGATTCAGCTCGTTCAACTCAACCAACATGGTCCCATCAAAGCCGGGAGGTGCAGCGGCCCCGAAGCAGGACACCGAAATGCCCGTCAAAAGGCCGTATAAGCGAACCATACTAGCTATATTCCACGTGATCATTCGCAGACTCTCAGAAACTTTGGTCTTGGTAAGTGACGAAGGCTGGGCAGATCCAGCCCAACTTGCTCGTGCGCTCAATGCCAGTATATATCCTGGGGTCGAAGAAGTGGTGGCAGCGTACGAGACCTTGGGGGTGTATGGGAGGCCCCAGAATGGATGGGAGGATTGGATCGCCAGTCATGCATCAGCGCTCGAAAGCAAGGCGCCCGGAGCGCGTCGGCATGAGATACCTGTATGCTACGAGATTGGGGAGGACCTTGATGATGTAGCCCGGGAACTCGGTCAGGGAAGAGAAGAAGTCATTGCTCATCACCTCGACGCGGTTTATCACTGCTTTGCTGTTGGGTTTCAACCAGGCTTTGGCTACCTCGGCCCTCTAGCACCGCCGTTGCGAGGCCTCCCTCGAAGAACCTCCCCGCGAACACGGGTTGAACCCGGAGCAGTGGGCATCTGCCAGAACCAAACGGCGGTGTATCCAAGTGCTTCGCCTGGTGGGTGGAATCTCATTGGTCGTTGTCCCCTTTGCTTGGTGGATGTTGATAGTTCGTACTTTCCGATTGAAGCCGGGGACCTTGTTCAGTTCCGGCGCATCTCTGAAGTAGAGTTTGCGAGGTTGAGATGGCAGCGGTTGAACTGAATGCGGATATTGGCGAAGGCATGCCTTGGGATGCCTCTTTGATGCAGATTGTCAATGCTGTTAGTGTTGGCCTAGGTGAGCATGCTGGGAATTGGGAAGCCTCCTTGCAAACCATGATTGAGGCAAGACATTCTGGCCTTCGGGTGGGCCTGCATCCGGGCTTCCCAGACCGTGCTGGATTCGGGCGGCGCATTCCGGGTGAAGAAGAGCGAGATGCCTGGATCGCATCGGTTTTTGACCAACTGGACCGAGCCATGGATGCATTTACGCCGGACTACGTCAAGTTCCATGGAGCCCTCTATCATTTCACTCAGGTGCCATCGGCATTGGCAACAAGCTTGTCGAACTGGCTAGGGAAGTACCGCCTGCCGTTGCTCGGAATGCCCAGAACCCACCATGAGGAAATGGCCAAGTCAGCGGGTGTCCCCCTTATCCGAGAAGGCTTCTGCGAACGCGGCTATCGAAACGGGAACTTGATCCCGCGCGGGGAACCGGGGGCAGAACTCGAGCATTTTGCGGACATCATCGCCCAAGCCACGAGTTTGAACAGAACTGTGGACTCAATTTGCATTCATGGAGACCGATCTACTTGCGTTGAGATTGCCTTGGCTGTCAGGGAGGCCCTAGCGTGCTAGAGCGCTTTGATCGCTACGAAATAGCGATGATCGTACAGCCTCTGAGCCCACCACTTCGGCGGTTTGGCGTGCCACCCGGTGGACCAATGGACCGCCAATCATGGCAACCTTTCGCAGAAGAGCGCCAGGTATGGGAGCTTTTTGGCCTGGCAACAAGCCGCTGGAAGGTGCTTCAAGACGGCTGGATATGCCACAGTGGCATGCCGAGGCAGTTCATATTCGAGGACCAAGCCGTAACGCCTCCGTTCAAAGTTAAGGCAGGCAAGATTATCGACGTGAAAACTGTCATCCCAGGTCAGGTCGCCTACATAACACTTTCTGATAATCCTTTATCACCAGTTTCGCCCGACCCGATGAGAGAAGTATGTACCCTCGCCTCCATTGACGAGCTAGATCAAGCCGAGCTGTTATCCAAGCCGTTTACCATTTCGATCCGATCCAATCGCAGCGGCATGCGTTTGGCGGAGCGCGTTGCGGGGGTCCCAGACCTAGCTCAGAGCGAGCCTTGTACACCGGGCGTAATCCAATGCACGCCGTCTGGTGAAATTATCATTGTTGGACCAGATGGACCAACAATTGGCGGTTACAGGCGCATCGGAGCTCTTGTTGATACTGACACGGACAAGCTGGCTAGGATTGGCTTCAATCGAGGATTCCGCTTCGTTAATGCAGCGGATGGGCAATTGCGATGATCTGTTAGTTCTGAAACCATCATAATAATGATTATCAGAAACTGCTACATATCACGAGCGGTCGCTTCCCTCGGAGGGATTAGCTAGCCAGTTTGGAGAGTCGACTTTCTAGCGCATTGCAATCGGCTTCGCAGACACGGAAGAGGTCATCCAATGTGTCCCCCAAGCTTGCGTCTTCGCCACGTGAACGCTTGAGCGCGTAGGTCGCAACTCCAATGCCGAGGAGCACACCGAGGCTAACCCACGCGAGCGTGCGGGATGGAGATGACTTCTTTGTCACTTGATTGTCCATGTTGGTACCTCTACATTCTTGGTATTGGCACCTTTGTCGAGCCTCTGTAGACCTATGCTTCCTGTTCCCTACAGAGAAGCTAAAATGGGGCCATGCTTGATAATCTCACCCGCCGCATTTCGGGGGCTTTTTCGCGGATGCGCGGTAAGGGGAAACTAAGCGAAGCTGACGTTAACGAAATGCTTCAAGAGGTCCGGACGGCACTGCTTGAGGCCGACGTTAACTTTAAGGTCGCCAAGGCGTTTGTCAACTCGGTTAAGGAAAAGGCGGTCGGCGAGGATGTTTTTGGTAGCCTTAGCGCCGATCAAACGATTATCAAAATCGTCCGCGACGAACTCGTCGAACTCCTGGGTCAAGAAGAAACAAAGTTCAATTGGTCGCCTGCTCCGCCCACGGTCGTGCTTCTCTGCGGCTTGCAGGGCTCAGGTAAGACGACAACTGCGGCCAAACTGGCTAAGTGGCTCGAGAAGCAGGGCAAGAAGGCCATGCTGGCGGCGTGCGACATCGCCCGACCAGCCGCAGTAAAGCAACTCGAAGTTCTTGGGGAGCAGGTAGGAGTGCCCGTCTATTCCCTGCTCGACGGCACTTCCCCTCCGCAGATTGCGAAACAGGCCCTCGAGCGCGCCAAATACCTGATGCTCGATGTTCTGATCGTCGATACAGCCGGTCGGTTGACGATCGACGACGCCTTGATGAATGAGCTTCAGCAGGTTCACAAGAACGTGCAGCCGTCAGAGATTCTCCTAGTTTTGGATTCAACGACAGGTCAAGAGGCCGTCAATGTCGCGCAGGCTTTTCATGATCGCCTAAATCTAACGGGTGCGATCTTCACCAAGCTAGATGGCGACACGAGAGGTGGTGCAGTCTTGAGCGTGCGACAAGTGACGGGCGTGCCAGTTCGCTTTACCGGTGTCGGAGAGGCTGTAGATGCTTTGGATCAGTTCTATCCCAGCCGCATGGCTGAGCGAATCTTGGGATTTGGCGATGTTATGGGGCTGATCGAGCAGGCCGAAAGCGCGATCAAACAGGAGGATGCGGCGGAGATGCAGAAAGCCATGATGGGTGGCGCCGTTGATTTCAATACCCTTCTTCAGAGCTTTAAGTTCATGCGAAAAATGGGTCCGATGCAGAACATCATGCGTAAGTTGCCGGGGATTTCTCAGGTTCCTGAAGAGATGCTCAACCAGGTAAACGATGAAAAAGTGAACCGAATTGAGGCCATTATCCTATCCATGACCCCAAAAGAGCGTTCCAATCCGGATATAATAAGCGGTTCCCGGCGCAAGAGGATTGCCGCTGGGTCGGGCGTGACCGTCGAGGACGTGAATGCGCTCCTGCAGCAACTCTATGGGATGCGAAAGCAGATGAAGCAGTTCTCTAAGCTCGAAAAGAGACTCAAGAAGGACAAGCGATTTAGGAGAAAGTAAGCAGTTTGGTAAAGATTCGATTGCAGAGACTTGGCACCAAGGCCCGCCCATTTTATCGGGTGGTCGTGGCGCATGGCATGACGGGGCGTAACAGCGCATACGTCGAAAACTTGGGGACTTACACACCGATTAAGCCGGGTAAGCCGCTTGAGATCAAGAACGATCGTGCCTTGCATTGGCTCCTTAATGGGGCAGAGCCTACGGAGACGGCGGCTAACTTGCTGAAGCGCGCTGGTGTTTTGGAAGAGTTCTTCAAGGAGCGTCCAGGTCAGAAGTCAAAGTACAAGTTCTTGGACAAGCGCGTAGCCGCTACTGCTTCTACCACCGTAACCCAAAGTGAAGAGAAGCCTAAGAAGGCAGAGCCTGTTGCAGAAGTTGCTCCGGCAGCTGAAACCGAGGCCGCTCCTGAAGAAGCGCCCGTCGTTGCTGAAGCTCCCGTTGAGGCTGATGCAGAGGCGATAACCGCCGACGAAGCTCCCACGGAGGCTTAATTGAGATGACCGAATTCGTTACCCACATCGTAAAAGGCATTGTTGATGATGCCAGTGCCGTTGAAGTACGCCATTCGCGCGAACGCGAGGGCCAGTATTACCTCGTTACCGTTGATCCAAATGACGTTGGCAAGATGATTGGCAAGCATGGCCGTGTAATCAATGCGATCCGTAGTGTTGTCAGCGCGGTTGCCGCCAAGAATCACCAAAAGGCGTACGTCAAGATCAACGCTGACTAGCTTGAGCACCCCTTCGAAGGCCCCGAACCTCATCCCCATTGGGAAGATTGTCGGGGCCTTTGGTATTGATGGCCGCATGAAGATCGAATCCCTCACCGACTTTCCCGAGCGATTCGATCTTGGCAAAAAGATCTATATCAAAGGAGACGAGCATAAGATCAAGTGGGTGGCATGGCACAAGACGCAGGCCCGTGTGAAACTTGATGGTTTCACCCGTCCCGAAGACGTCGAGGCTCTCGTCGGCACACTCGTACAGGTTCCCGCCGATGACCGCCCCGATCTCGACGAAGACGAATTTTACACGCAAGACCTCATTGGCATGAAGGTCATCTCCGTCGATGGCGAAGAGCTCGGCGAGCTAGATGAAGTCCTTTCCCTTCCCGCCCATGACGTTCTCATCGTCGGTGAGGTCATGATCCCCGCGATCGAGGAGTTTGTCCAAGTGGTTGATTTCGATGAAGGAATCATCACGGTCAAGCTCATTCCCGGCATGCGTGGCGACGCGGAGGAGGCATGAGCCAGTTTATTGATGAAGCCATTGTTCGCATGGTCAGCGGTACCGGTGGCAGTGGCGCCGTCGGATTCCACCGAGAGAAGCACGTTCCCCGTGGCGGTCCCAATGGCGCTGACGGCGGCCGCGGCGGCGACATCATTCTTGAAGCGGACAGCCACCGTCGAACGCTTTATGAATTTCACCTCGCCAACAAATATCACGCCGACAATGGAGTCCACGCCGTCGGCAACAAACGGGGCAAGGACGCTAAGGACATCATTCTCAAGATGCCTGTAGGCACGGTCGTCACAGACTCCGACTCGGGTGACGTGCTTTGCGACCTAAATATCCATGGCATGAAGTTCATCGTCTGCAAAGGGGGGCGAGGCGGCCATGGGAACCAGCACTACACGAGTAGCGTTCGCCAAGTCCCTAACTTTGCCGAAAAAGGCGAGCCCGGCGAAGCAAGGAATATCAAGCTAGAGCTGAAACTCCTCGCCGATGTGGGCCTTGTAGGATTGCCCAATGCCGGCAAGAGCACGCTCCTTAGCATGATTAGCTCGGCCAAGCCCAAGATTGCCGATTACCCATTTACGACGATCGTGCCCAACCTTGGCGTTGTCAGCATCGCCGATCAAAGCTTTGTGGTAGCCGACCTTCCCGGCCTTATCGAGGGGGCGAGCGAAGGCATCGGCCTCGGCCACCAATTCTTGCGCCATGCTGAACGAACCAAGGTGCTCATCCATGTTGTAGATTGCTACCCCGTTGATGAAAGCGACCCGATTGCGAACTACGAACTCATCGAAAGAGAGCTTGCCGAGCACGGCGAAGGCCTAAGCGACCGGCCGCGCATCATCGCGCTCAACAAGATCGACATTTTGCCCGAAGAGTTCGTTAACCCGTTGGTTAACAGGCTCCAAGAGACAGGGCATCAGGTCTTCCCTATCTCCGCCGCCGCCGGCTTGGGCCTCCAACCGCTGCTGTTCGAAGTCATGAACATCCTAGAGCGCGAAGAGGCCGAGCAGCCTGCCGAAGTCAACCTCGTACTCGGCATTAAGCCCGATGAAGAAGAGATGATCGTCGTACGCACTGATGACGGTGGTTGGGAGATCATCAGCAAGAAGGTAGCGCGCATGGTCGCGATGACCGAGCTCACCAACCGCGACGCCGTCCGTTACCTCCACCGCCGCCTCAATCGCACCGGCATGCTACAGAAGCTCCGTGAGGCTGGCGCGCAGGAAGGCGACACGGTTTACGTTGGCAACAATGTCTTCACCTACACGGAGGACGCTTGAAGGTCGGTATCTTTGGCGGCTCGTTCGACCCACCTCATCTCGGTCATCTTGAGCTTGCGAAAGCCTGCGTTGCCCATGGACTCGACCTCGTGCTTTGGGTTCCCAATCATCAGAATCCGCTCAAAGGCAAGACCATCGCCAGCGCCGAGGATCGCCTAGAAATGGTGCGACTCATGATCGAAGATCAGCCGCAAATGGCGGTCAGCGACGTCGAAATCACGCGCGAGGGGCCGAGCTTTATGGTAGAGACTCTCGAAGAGCTCAAAGCTGCTCAGCCTGATTGGAATTTGTGGCTCATTCTCGGCGCGGATAGCCTCGCGAACTTCCTCGATTGGCACTATCCCGAGCGCATCATCCGCATGGCCAAGCTCGCCGTTGCCGTCCGTCCCGGGACGGATCTTGATGGGCTAATTGAAGCGCAACCTGACCTCATCCGCAACCGCCTTGACCTCGTCGAGATGGCCCCCTTCCCTGCTAGCTCTACCGAGATTCGCGCCCAGCTCGCGGCTGGTGTGCCTTCTGAAGCACTTCACCCCCGCGTCGCGGAGTACATTGCTGAGCACGTGTTGTACTCACCGACCTCCAACCTCTGAGCATCTCGGCTGGCCTCTCCGACCGTGCAGTCAGGAGATGCTGCACTCCAAAATACGCGTACCTGATTCGTCCCGAATTGGGAACCAAATGCGGGCTTCTTTGATAGACTATAGGACGATGAAGTCAATTGCATTCTTCTCCATGGTCGCGGCAATTACGTCGGCACAGGCAGTCGTTCTGTACGACAATGGCCCCATGTCCACTGGGCCGACGCACCATCTTGGTGCCACCGCGCCAGCCGGAACGACCTTTAGCGAGATTCAAACAGATGGCTTGCTAACCAATGGGACGCTCGGATACAGCGTAAATTATGTGAATACGACATCCATCGGTTCGCTACACCAGGCGGACGACTTCACTGTGGGCCCAGAGGGCTGGAGTGTGATCAGTTTTACGGTCTACGGATTCCGAACCAACGGATTGATTGGCGAGCAGTACTTAACGGGCGTCCTGCGACTTTGGGATGGGGTACCGGGTGCCTTGGGCTCAAATATCATTGCCGGCGACTTGACGACCAATATCTTGCAGTCCACCGCTTTCACGAACATTTATCGAACAGGCCGCTCAAGCGCGAGCACGACACGCCCCATTATGGCGGCAACCCTCACCTTGCCCAGCCCGATTACGCTTGGTCCGGGTACTTACTGGATGGACTATGGCCTCACCAGCCCTGGCACCAACACCTTTGCCCCACTGGTCACTCGTCCCGGTGAAGTGGAGCCAGCCGGGGCCAATGGAATGCTCTTCACTTCTGCCCAGTGGTACACCATGCTGGACAACAACAGCAACGCGAAAATGGAAGTGCCTTTCCAAGTCATTGGCATCGCGGGCGTTGAGCTTAGCGGAACCCTCGCCTTGGGGGATTCGGTTGGGGCATTCGCGATGCCGCGCACCATCAATTACACGGTGATGCAGGGAACGAACACGGTTGGGTCTGGCACCATCACAGCGAACTCCAGTAGTTCGCCATTGAACTTTTCGGTTTTCTCGACCACGCCTGGTCCTGCCGAAATCATTTTCGATGGTTCTTCGTGGCTGAGGCGACGAGTCAATGTTACGCTAACTGGAAGTCCTTTGAGCTTGGGGACGGTTTCGATGCAAAATGGCGACGTGGACGGCTCGGGGGAGGTTGATGCGGCGGATATTGACGCGGTGATCGCCGACTTTGGGACTCAATACCCGGGTGGCCCTACGCCCGAAGCCGATGTTGATGTGAGCGGCGAGGTGGATGCGGCAGATATTGATATCGTGATCGCCAACTTTGGCGGGCAGGACGACTGAGGCTTTGGCGCGATGCGCTCAGATCGGGGCGGTAAACTCTGCCCCGACACCCACCTATGACTTCCGAAGAAAAAGCTGCGCTTATTGTTGACTATGCCGACGACATCAAGGCCGATCGGATCGAGACGCTGGACGTTCGCCAGAAGACGAGCGTCGCGGACTTCTTCGTCATTTGTACGGGCACCAGCGATACCCATGCGAACTCTATCACGGAAAGGGTCGTCGAGAAAATGAAGGTGAAGGGCTATCGCCCTTCACGACGTGAGGATGGGAATGGAGGCTGGATATTGATTGACTACGGCGACGTCATTTTCCACGTAATGAGGGAGGAACAAAGGCAATTTTACGATCTGGAGACCCTATGGGCGGCCATGAAGCCGAACCCCGACCTGCCCTAACAAAGCCTTCACCCGAAGACGAAGAAAGAGCGGATTCCCTCTTGCGCCAGTACATGGTTTTATCTCGGCGCGGTGACGTTTCGGCAGCCCATCGGATCTTGCAAGAGGCGATCCAGATAGCCCCGGGTTCGGCATCTGTGCTCTTTGCTCATGCCGAAGACCTTGTTTCCAACAAGCAGAACAAAGCCGCGGCCGCCTTACTCAAAGATGGCCTGAAGCTCTATCCCAAAGATGCGAAACTTGAAACCTTGTATGGAGAATTGGTTTTGCGGATAGCAGGCGTGGCGGATCTGACGGCGCCGAGCGAGTTTCAATCCATGGCCCAAGGTGGCAAAGCTCCCGTCTTCCTTGCCGCGATCATGCCGGGCGCGGGCCATGCCGCGGTGGGTGAACTCCGAGCCGGTCTGGGGTTCTTTCTTGTCTTTATTGCTTGTTTACTTTGGATCGTCCTCACCCCGGAAGGGTTGAGTGGCATCGCCGGTCAATTGGGCT
>JADLGZ010000177.1 GCA_020849075.1 Fimbriimonadaceae bacterium
CAGTTGGTCCAAATTGGACCAAGATCATATCTTTGAGTTCAGGTCGAGGATTAGCGTAATATCGCTGCACCAAAATTTCCGGGTCAGTTATTGCCTTTTGTAGTTCTCCCATTGCTTGCGTCACTCCTTGACACTTGTGGGTCTGCGGTTCCATCCTGGAACCGTTCCACCGGCGGACCCTTCCCCTGCCCCCTCTAGAGTGAGGGAAGAGTCCGCCAAAACTCTATTTGATTTCGTTCACGATCGTAAAGATCGGACTCATGACTGAGATTGCGATGAAGCCAACGATCACACCCATGAAGATAATGAGCATCGGCTCGATCATCGAGGTCAGACCCTTCACGGTCTGGGACACTTCTTCATCGTAAAAGTCGCCAATCTTCACGAGCATTTCGCTAAGTCGCCCTGACTCTTCCCCGATGTCAATCATTTGGGTCACCATCTGCGGGAACAAGCCGCTCGCCGACAGCGGAGTGCTTAATCGATTTCCTTCGCGGATGCTGAGGCGGGTGTTATCCACCGCCAGAGTCAGCACGGAATTATTGAGCGTTTCACCAACGATTTCCAAGCTTCGCATCATTGGAACACCCGAATTGATAAGCGTTCCAAAGGTACGAGTGAAACGGGCTACCGACATCTTGAGAGCCAAGTCCCCAATGATTGGGAATCGTAACTTCATGTAGTCAAGGTTGTAGCGCCCCTTCTCGGTGCGTCCGTACCACTTGTATCCGGCAAAGACGGCCACCCAGAACAGGAGTTGCATCCACCAAGTCGCGGCCATGAAATCACCGAAATTGAACAGGGTGTTGGTCAGCGGCGGAAGCTTAGCGTCCATGTCGGAGAATATCTCCTTGAAGCGCGGCAACACGAAGCTGAACAAGACAAAGAGCATCAGGATGCTGAACCCAAGCACCATGACCGGGTACATCATCGCGCTCTTGATCTTGCCACGAACTTCCATTTCGTACTCAAGGAAGCCGCTGAGGCGATCAAGAATGATGTCCAAAATACCGCCGAGTTCAGCCGCACGTACCATGTTGATGTAGAGCTTGCTGAACACGTGAGGATGCTTGGTGAGAGCCTCGTTCAAGGCCGAGCCACCCTTCACGTCAAGGGTCACGCTTTCAATTGCTGCCTTAAGTACAGGGTCCTTGCAGCTTGCGCCCAAGATTTCCAAGCAGCGCAGCATTGGAATACCCGCGTCAATCATCGTCGCAAATTGTCGTGAAAAGACGACCAGCGACTTGGGTTTCATCTTCCCCTTGCTACGGAGGCTCGCCGCCTTCGGCCCCTTGGCTTCAACCACGTCCAAGACATGGAAGCCTCCGTCACGAAGGCGCCCGATCAAAGCCTGTTGACTTTCGGCCTCGATGATTGATTTGACGGTCTTGCCGCCAGCGTCCATTGCGGTGTATTGATAGTGCGGCATCCTGCCCTTGATCCTCCATGGGGTGAAAACCGCCCCATTCACACAAGGAGTGTTGGCGAAAACCGCACTTCATTCAGGGTCAAAATATCTAGGTTTTAGGTTCCCAAGAACAAGTAATTTGAGTCGATTGTTAGGTTTCACCGTGCAAACCGGCACCTTTGCGGGCGGTAACCTTACCATGATGATTCTTCCAGCTCTTGCCGTCGCCGCTAACGTCTTGATGCTCCCTATCGGGCCGAACCGGGTCGTACTTGCGGAACCTGGCTACACCAACCTTGCCAACGGGAGGGCCACTGAGGTCTCTGCGATCGCCAAAGCCGCTGCCCCTGTGAAGTTTCTGCTGTTTGGTGAGAGCCACGATAATAAGAACCATAAGGAGGCCTTGGCGGACATTATCCGTGCCCTCACCGCAGAAGGCAGGACGGTCATCGTGGGTCTAGAAATGTTCACCCGCCCAAACCAGAAGAACCTCAACCCATGGTCCATGGGCTACTGGAGCGATGAACAATTCCAAACCGAAGCCGATTGGAAGAACCAATGGGGGTTTGACTACTCCATCTACAAGCCACTCTTTGATGTCGTCAAGGAACTGCGACTACCCATGGTCGCGCTGAATGTCCCGCGTGATTGGGTGCGAGCAGTAACCCGGCGGACCTACGAGAACCTGCCCGATGACATCAAAGGACAAGTGCCACCCATTGATCGCTCCAATGCCAACCACAAGATGGTGTTTGATGCCCTCATGGGGGACCACCCTCCGACAGCATCCCAGCCGGACATGTACGGGGCTCAAGTGTACTGGGATACCGCTATGGCTGATTCCGCTCTTAAGGCGATGAAACGTTGGACCGAAAGCAGTGACCGCATCATGGTGATCCTCGCAGGATCGGGGCATGTTATTTATGGCCAGGGGATCAACTACCGACTCTACCAGCAAGGGGGGATGGCCTCTGTTTCGGTTATCGGTTTGGATGGCGATACACCCACCAAGGTCCGTGCGAGTATTGGCAACTTTACGTTGATGCGGTAAGGACGGGGTCGGAAATTCCCAACTCGAGGAAAGCCCGGGCCCGAATAAGGCAACTATCGCACTCGCAGCAAGGTTCGCCACTTGGCCCCGGGTCGTAGCACGAATGCGTCTTTCCATAGTCCACACCCAAGCGCAAGCCCTCACGTAGGATCTCAACCTTTGTCATATTGATCAACGGCGTGTGAACATTGAACCGGCCACCTTCTATTCCAGCCTTTGTACCCAGGTTCGCCAGTTCTTCAAACGCCTTGATAAACTCCGGGCGACAGTCGGGGTACCCACTGTAATCCACGGCGGTCACACCAATCGCAATGTCACGGGCTCCCAATACCTCTGCCCAACCCAAGGCAAAGCTTAAGAAGAGCGTGTTTCTAGCCGGGACGTAGGTAACCGGAATAACTTCTCGAACATCATGTCCCTTGGGTACCCCGATATTGTCAGTCAACGCCGACCCTCCAAAGGCTCGCAAATCAATATGAACTGTTTTGTGCTGAGCAACTTTTAACAATTTTGCCGATTCAATGCAGGACCTTAGTTCTATTTTGTGTCGTTGCCCATAGTCAAACGATAAAGCATAGAGGGCATATCCCGCCTCGCGTAATATTGCGCCAGTGGTTGTTGAATCAACTCCACCACTGAGTAACAGCACGACGGGACGTCCTTTCACATGCCAATTATGGCGAGCGAACATACACAATGAGGGTCCCCAACGCATACCTATCCAAGCGCGAACAACAAATCATGGAAGCGCTCTACCGCCACGACCGGCTGACGGCTAATGAAGTGCTCGAAAAGATGCCCAAGAAGGTACACAACTCGACGATTCGCACTCAACTTCGCATCCTAGAGAAGAAGGGCCTTGTCCTGCACGAAGTGGTGCTCGGGAAGTTCTACTATGTTCCCGTTCATGGGCACGATGATGCTGCGGCGGCGGCGCTCGCTGCGATTGTTCAGAGCTTCTACAAGGGATCTTTTGGCGCAACCGCGATCGCCTTACTGAGCCACAAAGAGGCTACTTTGTCGGCCGATGAGAAGGCAAAGATAGCCAGCATGTTGGCCAAGGCTTAACTACTGGATCACTCTCTTGTAGGTGAACTTCAGTTGGCGCTTTTCATTGGCCTTCAACCGGATCGTCCATTTGATCCGCGACATCGGATTTAGCTCCGTTAATCGCTCGGCCATCCGCTTGATATCACCTGCATTGTCAGCCGATTGCACCTCTCCCTGAGCGATGGCTTGAACCTCGATGAGAACTTCATCCTTCTTGGTGTTATGAATGGTCACCGTCCCGGCCCGAAGGGCCACTTGATACGTACGTCCATTCACGATCATTGTGCCCGCCGATGATTCGGATGAGTTGTAGACGCTACTGATATCCACCGCCCGGGCCAGTTTGAGAGAGCCCTCGGAACCGGCTGGCGTGTATTTTAGTATGTCCTGACCAATCAACTTGCTATCGCGATAGGCAGTCGCTGGGGCGGTCGTCAATGGGGCGCCACTATTGTTCTTAAACTTAAGTGACTGCCAAGTCTCAAGCGGGGCCTCATCGGCGGTGTCGGCGGAGAAGTCTGTTGTGTAGAGGGTCGCGTAATTAGTGGCGGCCTCAAAGAGAACGAAATATCCCTTTTCGTCCTGCGCTAGGTTTACCTTGTTGCGCTTGTAGTAGAACAGCTCGCCCAGGGCATCGCCCGAAGCATCGCCAGCATCAAACACATCTCCCATTTCCATTCCTGCCGTTGCGGGGGCGGCATTCTGCATCGGGGCGGGCCGACCAGCGCCTCCACCAAAACCACCGCTGACCGGCGGACGATAGGCCTGGTTGAACAGGGTGAATGGATCCCACTGCCCAACCATGGGCAGGTTTGGTGAACCTGCCACGAAGCTCAGGTCGGCTCCCTTCAATTCTCCGATGTTGTTGATAACCGTGGTCCGCATCGTAAACTTTAGTCGGCTGTCGTCAACTACTTCAAACCAGTATTGGGGTTCCCAGTCTAGGCCCGTTTCGACGCTCAATAGGTATAGGGTTCCCTTGCCGTTTGACTTGACCCGAAGGCCGCCGGAGGGTACGGTCGTTTCAGAGGACATTTTGGCCGGGCCCAGAATAGTTGCGCGTGAAACATCGCTGACATTAACGGCCACTGTTCCTTCTGCGGTTTCGATCAAGGCAATATTGGTGACCTTGGTGAGCTTGCCGGTAATGGCAGTATCGCGCAGATTCAGCGTAACCCGGGCCCCTTGATTCAAGCGGAGGATCTCGGGGACCGAATTGGCAAATACCTCAGTCTTGTTGGTTACGGTCGTGTTCACGATCGAGTCTAGTTTCAGGCCGGGAGACCCATAGACCCAGAAAGTGCCCATCATGGAAGGTCGAATGTCCCCGATCATCGTATCCCCGTCGGCGTCCAACTCCACTTTGCGAACAATTGCACTGTAGCCGTTCTTGTAGAGGGCTGCATCCACGATCTCCGGGGATTTGACGTCGGCGGTCGGCGCAGAAAGAAGTACTAGGAATGTTGGAAGCAAACTCATACCTCATTGGACGATTTGTAGCCCGTTTGCGCTCCGGTATTTCTGCCGCGCGTAGGCTTGCCAGTTTTTTGTTTGAACCTATCAATTGGCTGACTTTGTGTCGAATAATGTTCTCGCCCCCCGGGTGCGAGGCAATCACAAAGGCCTCGGTTTGATTGAAATTTGGAGATATTTATGAAGCGACAATCATCTTTGTTTTTGTTGGGCCTGCTTTGCATGGGCGCGATCGCCAATGCTGACAGCCTGAAGTTCACCGGCACCGAGTTGTCAAATGCTCAGTCTGTATCGATCACGGTCAATGGAACCGGTCCAGTTAGCGTTAAGGCCGGACGACTGATGTTTACTGACGGAGCCAATACGTTCTCGACCTACTGTGCGGATGCCTTGCGGTTCTTGAATTACAGTTTCAACAACTATAATTCATTCACCTTGGACACCAATGCTTCGGACGGTCTCTCACGAGCCGGGCGAATCCTAGGGGCGAACTTCGCCAGCGCGAACACGGCCAGCAAGCAAGCCGGTCTCCAACTGGCCATCTGGTCTGCGATTTATGACAATGGGGCGAACTTCGACGCAAGTGGAACAAACTTCCAGGTCAGCAACGCAAGCTCCTCGGCATTGAACCATGCCGCGGTCTACTACCAGTCCGTCAACCAACCCTTGCCAAGCAACACGGCCGTGCGATTTTACGAGGGCATCGGTAACCATGCTCAATCTCAGATGACGGTTGAGTGCGTGCCTGAGCCGGCTTCGATGGCCGCCCTCGGCCTCGGCGCTGCTGCGCTCATTCGACG
>JADLGZ010000178.1 GCA_020849075.1 Fimbriimonadaceae bacterium
AGACGACTGACGTGGTTACAACTTTCACGGCTATCGAGTCGCGACGTAAGTACAAACTCACCGATGCTCGAAGGGCGACCCGCTAGCCATGGCACCCACTCCTATTCACTCAGGGCTATCCCTGAGCTCCCGTCGGGTGAACGAGTTGAACACCGCGCGAAGGGCTTTGTAAACAAATCTGATTCGGCCTGCATGTGCTATCGTCCACTCGATGATTGAAAATGCATTTTTCGTCCCGCTCCTGCCGGGAAAGACTGAGGCGGCAAGGGCCTTTGCGAGCACCATCATGAATGAGCGTCGCGCTGAGTTCGATAGTGCCCAGACCACGGTGACCAAGGAGAATTGGTATCTTCAGGAGACGCCCCATGGCGACTTCATGATTGTGGTTTACACATCGCCTGACCCGGAGAAGGTTCACGCCGCACTCGCCGTGTCCGAGGAGCCATTCGACGTTTGGTTTCGCGATCAGATTCTCGACCTCACGGGCATTGACATATCCACTCCCCTTGGCGGGTTGCCGACACCGCTCATGACCTGGTCAAGATCCTAAGGTCGAGGTTAGTCGTGCTTTGCGGTTCGGCTCTCGATGAGATGCCAATGGCCCTTGCGCAGAATCCAAGTATCCCGGTATTCATGGTGATGGAGATCACCGTCCTTACCGGATTGTTCGCGCGTCGTGGCCACCGCTCGGTTACCTTCGCGGGTTGCGGTCAATAAGGTCGTTCCATAGACCGGCGGCGGAGAAGATCGCCACAAGCTTGCGATGTAACTCGCCCGGTCAATCGCTTTGCCGGTGTCCGTAAAGAGGACGAACTTCGGATGAAGCAACGAAGCCAGAGTCAGAACGTCGTGCTTCCGATAAGCGGAATCCCAAATGCCATAGCGAATGGTGAGGTCTTTGCGGACGTCACCCCACGCCGAGGCGACCGAAACCATGGCGAGGACGAAGCCCGTTCCCCAACGGATCGTGTTATTGCGCATCCCATCATCTTACTCGTTGCACTATAGTTGGGAAAGCAACGTCCCATGGCCCACTCTCGTCCTTGGGTTACCTATGAATAATCGGCCCTCGCCTGTAGAAGCTCAGTCCACCAGCCCGCGTTTGATTCTGCGGCACGCCGCCCATAAGTTGGTCCACGGCGAGGGCGCTATGGGACGGATAAACACCTGGCTCGCGGTGGGTATCACGAAAATTGTGGGCTCAATGTGGTGCGCTTACGCTTTTGTCGGTCTGTCCTTGATCTCACTACCCGCCGCCCTGCAATCTCACGATCCAATCACGATGGTCGGATGGGTAGCGCAGACCTTCTTGCAACTTGTCCTCCTACCGATCATCATCGTCGGGCAGAATGTGCAGGCCGCATCAAGCGATGCCCGGGCCCAATCCGACCACGACACTCTGGTGGCCATCCATACTCTGACGTCAGAGGTCTACAACCTGTCAATGAACCAGTCGAAGATACTGGCTAGCCTCGAAGCGCGGAGTACCCAGCAAAGAAACCTATGAGCGCGAGGCTCACTTCTGACTCTGAGCAATTGACCGGAAGAATTTCGCCATCATTGGAATCACTTCACTGGGCAATTCGTGCCCTCCTGGGTGAACATAAGTCTGCATCGGAACGGTCCCCTTGAAGTCTAGGAGATAGGAGCCCAGACTCTTTCCCTGGCCGGTAATTCCATTAAGCTTTTTGACTTGGTTTAGATTCCATCGCTGGAGGGGAACATTGACGATTGAATCCTTCTCGCCAAGCTCGACAAATGCGGGCTTGGGCACGGTGATCCCGCGGACACCTGGGGCTGCGCACGGGCCAACCGCGGCGATCTTGTCGCCTCGAGTTGCCCACAAGGCATAGGTCATGGTCGCCCCATTGGAGTGCCCCATAACAAAAACCTGCTTTTGATTGACGGAGTACCGTTTGATGACCTCTTTATAAAGCGCATCGAAGAACTTCACGTCGCGATTACTGTCGTTGTGCGTTGAATCCCAGCCATTGCGCAGCCCCTGGGGATCATTCGGTGTTTTCGACGGCAAGCCTTGTGGGTACACGCAGACGACTTCGGGCCAAGTCTCTTGAAACTTGAACTTTTGGACAGAGTAACGCTGGTTCCCGCCATGCCCGTGGTAGGCAAAGATAACGGGCGCATGTTTGGAGATCTTGCTGGGTGCAAGAACGAGAGCGGTCCGTTCCTTCCCGTCCACCATCAATTTGATCTCAACGGGTTTAGAAGCGAGTACGAGAGCGATGCTTAACGGTAGCATGCCCGAAATGACGTGGATTTATCGGGGCGGTTCAGTGGATTAGGCCTTTGCCACAAACTGCTTGACGTCTTCATAGAGCTTTTGAAGGCATCCCACATGGGTGTACATCATGTGCCCGGCCTCGTACTCTTCGGTCTCGATCTTGGCCCGCAACTCGGGCTCTAAGCCGAGGTGCGACAGCGTGTACGCAGTGGCGTAGTACGGAGTGGCAAGGTCATAGTAACCGGACGCGACAAAGACTCTCATGTGGGGATTGCGAAGCATGGCATCTCGCAGGGCATGGCTAGTATCGGTCATTTCGTCCTTTGGAACGTCCCAAGTCCAAGGCTTGGTAATCCCGTGGAAGACGTGATACTTTAGTTCAGTTTCGTACTTGAGAGTGCGACGAACGTAATCGTTGAACGCCATGGTGTAAGGCGGCATGAGAGCGCTCATGCTGGGGTCATGCTCGATCTGGTGCCCCGTTGGATCAGCGTCATAGCCCGTGATGCGAGAGTCCAGACGGCCCACGGTGAGTCTTTGCTTTCGTAGAAGCTCCTTGCAGAATTGCATAATTGCGACCTTGAGCCGCGACCTTTCTAGAAACCCTTTGTCGAGTCCGGTATACCGATGCAGCTTCTCCAGGACCTCTTTCTTTTCGCGTCCGGTTGCCAAATCACCTTTCAGCAGGACATTCGCATATTCGCCTGAGGCAAACCGCTCGACTTCCTTGAGGAATGCCGAGAGGCTTCGGCGCTTGCGTGGCAACGCATTGTGGTACCAAGCTGTTGCGGCATAAGTGGGCAGAAATAGGACGTGCGGCAAATCGGAAGACTGAATGAAATCCAGCGACAAGAAGTTCATCGCGCTACTCACCAAGACAAGGCCGTTGAACGCAATCCCGCGCTCCACCATGTACTTCGATATTC
>JADLGZ010000179.1 GCA_020849075.1 Fimbriimonadaceae bacterium
CGTATCCTCAATGGGGACGCGGCCCAACGCATGGAACAGCCCTCAGTTCAGTTGCCTGAAGGACCAGCCATGCCAATTGTTCGATGAGCCCTGGCTCGCGGCTACTCTGGGGCTCTCTACTGGGAGCTCTTCTAGTACTTCTTATCCATCCCGCTACCGGCCCCTTTTACCGACTCTTTTTCAATCAACTTGGTCCCTCTAGGGTCCTTTCTACTTCGCCCGACCTGCTAGCTAATGTCCTCACCGTTGGTCAGCCGAGGGACAAGAGGAGCGCTGCCTTCTTTTTACTGATCGCTTCCCGTGAACTTTCCTACCCGTATGGACTCAATGCACGAGAGGCAGGCTTCGCTGAAGAAGTCGCTCGCAAGTACTCCGAGATTGACCAAGATAATGCGTTTTGGCCACAAATGGCAACCGTGTTCGCCCGGGCGTCCGGTGATAGTAGCCGCCAGAGTGCCCAATGGCTCCAGGCATCGAAAGCAGCCAGATGGGACGATGGACAAACCCAGCGCCTTCTCTTTCTTTCAAGAGAGCTTGAAAGTGAGTTCGGAAGCGATTTAGCCTGGCAAAAGGCCGCCCTTGCCCAAGCTCGGAGTGATGTTCATGCCACGGCGATCGCGGGTGTCGCCCGCACGCTCCGACCTGATGACCCTGCAGATACCGAGGTTCGGCTAGCTTCCTTATACAATGGGCAACTCATGCTTGAAGGAGCTCGTTCAATGAGTATTGGGGCGGTCGGCATCCAGATTATGCGTGAAGCCAGTTTCTCAGGGCGTGAACTCCCATCAGCCAGCTATGCCCAAAATTTGCGTCAAAGACAGGCCTTTTTGAACCTGCTTAGTCTTCATGATGGGCCGCAAACGGCGGCAATCGTTGACTCTCTTTACCGTAACGCTGATTCATGGACTGCTGTAGTGAATCATGCTGGTAATCGCGAAGATAGGCGGAACCGTGAATTGTTAGCTACCCTTGCCGCTTCCCTTCCGGGGCCGTTCGTATATCTCGCCCTAAGTGGCTGCTTGATCTGGATCGCTGGATGGGTACTCCGATTTCATAAAATTAGCCATTGGCTCTTTTCGTATCCGGTAGCTCCTGTCCTTGGACTGATCGCTGGCGTCATAGTCTTTCTCTCGACTCACCTCATCTGGCCTTCTCTTTGGGCGGTATTGAGTTTGGCATTCTTTGTATTTCAACCCGCCGCCATCAGATCAGTCCCCGTCAGCAGGCTGACCCCCCAGCATCGAATACTGACCTGTGTCGTAGGGGCAATCTTCTCCCTATGTTTCGTAATGTTTGTTATGGGACTCGGTGCACCCATGCGGGCCATGTGCAGTTCCTTTGGCGTCCCAATTGAGTACCAAGCCGGTTCAGCTGTACTACTCGGTCTCTGCCTGCTCATGCTCAGCATCGTCGTCTTCTCCGCTCCCGTGTGGGCTCTTATATTGCGTTTCGATGCTGTGTCCGTACTGCGGGTTGCCCTGAAGGAGGTAGGCAAGGGTCTCCTCCTTGCCGGGGTCATCGGAAGCGTCGTCTCCGCACCGCTATCAGTTTGGCTGGACCGTAGTGTTGCTGATCCAATCAGTAAGACACTTCTCAACGAACCCAACCTATACTTGAGCGAATGATCCGCGATTTGGTGTTCTCAGGAAACCCATCGGGTTTAGTCTGGTCACGAGCTTGGTCAGATGAGCTTGATGGCGTCATTCAGCGGATCTACGATGCAACCCTCGCGGATTTTGGGCAATTGCAGTCCATCGCTCTCATTGCCACGGGAGGCTATGGCAGGCAGGAACTCTCACCTTACTCGGACCTTGACGTTGCAGTTGTGCCGACCGATGAACAATTGCCAGGGCTGGACACGGCGATCCGGGCCTTGTTCAATGCTCTCCATGCGAAACTCTCCGCTGAACTTGGTCTCAAAGTCGACTACGCTTATCGGGTTTTGTCAGATGCGCCGGGTTTTGACCCGACGACCCGCACAGGGCTACTCGAAATGCGACATATCACGGGTAATCCTCACGCTTTCGAGAGCCTAGGTGCCGCCTTTTGGGAGACATTCTCTGTTGGTGATTTCCTTATCGCAAAGATTGAAGAACGCCGGCTCGGCTCCGCCAAGACCAACTCTACTCCCTTCGTTGTCACACCGCACCTCAAGGAGGGGTCGGGAGGCCTGCGCGACTTTCAGGCCGCAAATTGGGTCCGACTTGCCTTAGGGGAAACCACTATAGCCGGGCCATCTTTGGACTACGATCAAATATTGAAGATTCGGAACTGCCTCCATCTATTGCGTGAGAGGGAGGTGGATCAACTGACCCACCTAGCTCAGGGTGAGCTTGCGGACAGGTTTGGATGGGAGCCGCGATTGATGATGACTCAGTTGCATGCAGCAATGGAGTCCCTTCACCGCTACTGGCGCGAGACGGTTAGTGGAATAGCAGAAAGATCCTTTGCCCTTGCTGACAATGTAACAGCTTCGCAAGGCAAGATGCACATCAACTCAGGCGCCACCCCTAGCGAAGCGGCAATCGGCGTTGCCAATGCAATCGCATTGGGCATCCGGCGGGGCAAATATGAACAGACATTGCAACTGGGGCCTCCGAATCCGGGACAGGCATTGCGCGCGCTGATGCAGGGCGAACAGGTAATACGGGAACTTGAAGAGGCCGCTGTGCTCAAGGTTCTCTTGCCAGAGCTCACCGAAACGAAAGCTCTCCTTCCTGACGATCATAGCCATATCTACACTGTATTTGAACATTCGGTCCAGGCAATTAGGAACCTGGAGAACCTACCTCCATTTCACGCCGAACTCTATCGTCGAATCCAAGATAAGGGCGCCCTCTGGCTTGCCACCCTCATGCATGACGTGGGGAAATCAAACCAAGAAAGCTCCCACAGCATCTCCGGGGAGAAGATGGTTCACCAAATGGCCGAGCGCTGGCAACTGGACCAAGATCGTGCTGATGCCGTGGGATGGCTGGTCCGCAACCACTTGCTGATGTCCCACACGATCCGCATGCGCGATGTAGCTCAGCCCGAAACCATTCGCGAGTTCGTTTCCCAAATGCCCTCCATAGAGCACTTATTAATGCTCACGGTTCTCACTTGGGCCGATTCAAATGCGGTTGGCCCAGGCATATGGACATCCGCTCAGGACGGCTTCTTGCAGGAACTATGTGAAAGAGCAGAGAATGCTATGCGCTCGGAATCGCCCCCGATTGCGGATGCCGAGGTTGCCCGCTCCATGCTCCGTCGATCGCTCAAGCATGGCCAACATAGTGAAACTGAAGTCCAAGCATTCCTTCAAATCATGCCCGCCCACTATGTCCTGAGCACGTCGCCGGACGACGTTCTCGCTCACTTGGAGCTGGCCGCTATGGCTCAACGAGGGCAAATTGTCGTTGCTTTCTCGCCCAATGCCAAGCTAGGGGCGACCGATCTCACGCTGGCGGCGCCCGACCAACCTGGTCTGCTTAGTCGCGCACTTGGCTTGATTTATGCGTTGGACATCAGCGTCATTGGGCTCCGCGCAAGCACCACGTCGGGCGCACAACCCATCGCACTGGATGTTTTCACCCTCAGCTTTGGCGGTGGGCCAGTGCCGCCCAGCACAGGGAGCGCTCTAAAACAACACCTCTTGAGTCACTTGGATAGCGATGATGCAATCTTGGAGATTTTGCGGGAGCGCGGCAAGACAATCGATGTGAAACCTGGCGAGGCCGCTTTGGTCTATCACTTTGGCCATCCTGGACTATTGGAGATCAGGGGGAAGAGGGGGCGGGGTATGGCTTACCGTCTGAGCCGCATTATCGCCCGCGAGGGGTGGAACGTCTTGGGAGCACGTGTGGGCCAGTGGGCCGGGCAGAGCACGGCAAGTTTCACCCTCACAGGACCTGGAGGCGCCGATCTAATGGCCGAGGACATCCGCCGAGCCTTTGGCGAGTAGGAAGATCGGTGCCAACAAGCGGTATCCTCCTTGGGTCTTCATATGAATATCTTGATCTTCGGTCTGGGCCGGACGGGAGCGGCCCTAGCCCTTCAGTTATCGCGACAACACAGTGTGACTATCATTGAACAGAACCCGGATGCCGTTCGACGGCTTGGGGCAAAGCACACTTGCAATGTCGTCATAGGGAGCGGCATTGATGAAGACACCCTCGTTCGAGCGGGTATCGCAACTGCGGATGCCTTCTTTGCTGTGACACGCGGAGACAATACCAACTTGATGGCCGCCCAAGTAGCCCAAATCAACTACAAGGTCAAGCACATCTGCGTAAGGGTTGCAGACCCGAACCGCGCACAGGCATATCGGAACCTTGGCATGACTTGCATCACCCCTGCTCTCATCATCGCCGGCATGATGCGCGATTGGCTAACCGATACCCCCTATGAGCAAATTGATTCATACAATGTCCTACCCGCGGAAATGGAGGTCATCTAGATGTACTTGATCCTAGTTGGGGGCGGAAATGTGGGGATGCAACTCGCGAAGAAGTTGATCGGCCGCGGCCATGAGGTCTTGCTGATGGAAAAGGATGGTAAGCAGGCCACAAGACTTGCCACGATTCTTGGTGAAGAATCTGTGTTCGTTGGCGATGGTTGCGAAGTTGCTACTCAAAAGGAAGCTGGCTTCAATCGAGCCGATGCGGTTGTCGCGGTCACCGGCGAGGATGAGGACAACCTCGTCGTGTGCCAAATGGCCAAGGTTGTTTGGAATGTCCAGCGCGTTCTCGCTCGGGTAAATGATCCCTCCCACGAAGAAATCTTCAAGAAGATTGGCGTGGATCAGACAGTTTCAGCTACATCCCTGATCTTTAGCTTATTGGACCAGCAAATCACGATGGATGAGTTTATCCAAGTGGGAGCTCTTGCCAAGGGAAATATTGAGATTGTGGAGCTGATTCTGTCCGGCCGATCACCCGTTCTCGGCATGGCAGTCAGAGACCTTACTCTTCCCCCCAAGACGAATATCATTTACATTCTTCGAAAGGAGCAAGGACTTTTGGTGAGCGGAGACACCACCTTTGAGGAAGGCGACACCATACTCGCGCTCGTGCCCAGCGACCAAGCGGACGCCCTGCGTGGCATGTTGCACTAGCTCAGGAGCTTCGTTGGGTTCTCAAGATAGTTCTTAACCACGTTCACGAATCGAGCACCAATCGCCCCATCCACCACGCGGTGATCAAACGACCCAGTGATGTTCATGCGCCAACGAATCTCGAGTTCGTCGGAATCCTCGTCAACCGCAACCGGAACGCGCTTTGCGGTTCCAATCGCCACTATCGCGGCGTTCGGCTCATTGATGATCGCACAGAAACTATCAACGTTGAGCATGCCCATATTGCTGATGCTGAAGGTGCTACCGCTCATCTCATCGGGAAGTAGTTTGCCGTCCCGAGCTTTCTTCACGAGTTCACGCACTTCCCCACTGATTTCACGTAGCGACTTCTGGTCCGCATTCTTGACAACCGGAACGAGGAGCCCCTCATCCACGGCGGCGGCGATTCCGATGTGAACATCACCGTACTGGAGAATCTTGTTTTCGGCGAAAGTGGCGTTCACTTCAGGCATTTCTTGAAGGGCCCGGGTGCAGGCCATGACGACAAAGTCGTTGACGCTTACCTTGCCACTCTCTTCCTGCTCGAAGAGTTCCCGCAGAGCGTAGATCTTTTCAATATCCACTTCCACCGTGACATAGAAGTGCGGCACTGTCTGCTTGGAGTGCTGCGTTCGTTGAGCGATGATTTGTCTCAGGCGGCTCAGAGGCACTTCGGTATCGCCCTTGGCAGCGATGGTTGGCTTGGCAACATGTTGGACAGGCGTGATTCCCCGGACATCCCTTTCGATGATCCGCCCGCCAGGGCCAGTACCGGTAATGGTGGAGAGGTCAATGCCTGCCTCAGCCGCAATCTTCTTCGCAAGGGGACTCGCCTTGATTCTCAAGCCATTCGCTGGCGCGGTCGCCGGCTGGGCTACATCCGGGCCGGAGGGATGACTTGCCGTTGGGATGCTCGGTGCCTCAGCTTGCGGCGCTGGCGTTAATCCACTACCCCAGCCTTCCGGGATCTTTTCCCCGTCTTTGAGGAGTACCGCGATGGGAACTCCGACCGGAACCGTATCTCCACCTTTGATCAAGAAGCCAGTTAGGATCCCGCTACCTGGCGACTCTAACTCCAGCGTAGCCTTGTCCGTCTGGATATTACCAATCACCTCTCCAGTCCGGACCTTCTCGCCGTCTTTCTTGAGCCAATCGACGAGGGTGCCTTCCTCCATTCCGTCGCCCATCTTGGGCATGATCACTTCGGTCATAAACTTCCTTCAATGTCGCGCCGTTGCGAGCTAACTAGATTATGGCGCGAAACCGCGACAGCCTGATTCAAGGGTTGAGTTCCAGGACATCTGGCCGCCATCCGATTCGGGCCAAGACCTCCTGATAGTCCTCAGTAGTCGGTTGTGCCTTGTCAAGGTAGGCGACCAGAGCGGCCTCCATGACGTTTGTTGCGAATGTCTCCCCTCCTATCACCGGCGTCGTTGTGATGAGGCGCTTAAGACCTGCGCTACGAAAGAACTCAATATCCTTGGCCCGCACGCTCTGAGTGAGAATCGTTTTGCCATCCAGCCGATCGGGGGCATAGCGCAAAATGATCAGCGAATCACCACCGATAAACGTACGCTCGGCCCACAGCTTCGGGAACTTTGGCGTGCGCTTCTCCTGCTTATCCCCCGTCGGATAGAACCACTTAAACGGTAACTTAGTTATGACGGGCAGCAGAATCTTCCCTAGACGGTCCACCGCGCGGTAGCTCCGTAACGGTATCGGCATCCCGACGCCAAACATCAAGTCGCCGTACACCACGTCAGGGCATACTTCATCAATGGCTTGCGCCATCCCGTAGCGATCTACGGCGCTCACGATGAGAGCCTTCTCACGGGGAAAGTCCACCACCTCTTGAAGGAGTTCGATGGCCTTGCGCTCTAAGGTGTGCTTCAAGCCGCCCCCGTCAACAATCGGCGTTTTGACGCCACTGACACAGGCCGCGATCTCCCGAAAGGTGTACTTGCGATCGCCGGCCACAAGGTAGATATCTGCACCACCCACGCCCATCGCGTCCACTTTGCCATCCAGTTCGTGGAACATCTCCGCAAAGCGCTTCATGTCACCATCGGTGCCGATACGCTCAAGCTCAAATTCTTGTCCAAGGAAGATGAACTGGGACTTCTTGTTGCGCTGGCTACTGCCAAGGCTAACGCTTACGACGCGCTTCATCTAGGCGACGGCGACCATTTCGATTTCAATATCCACACCACGAGGCAAGCCGGCGACGGCGAACGTGGCCCGAGCGGGCGGGTTCTCGGGGAAAGCTCGACCGTAGATCTCATTCACCGTGGCAAAGTGATCCATGCTTGAAAGGAGAATCGTGCTCTTCACCACATTGTGGAAGCCGAGCCCGCTTGCCTTGAGCACTGCATCTAAGTTCGCCATGACCTGCTCGCACTGCTCGGCGATACTTCCCTGCACCAACTCCCCACACGGGGTCAGGGGGATTTGTCCCGATAGGAATACGAAAGTCCCGGTGGCACGGACTGCTTGGCTGTACGGCCCGATTGCGGCCGGCGCGTTGGGAGAGGAGATCACTTCTCGCATCGCGTGAAGCGTACCCCCAGACAACAAAACGCGAACGCCAGCACCTGACAGGCTGGCGTCCGCGCTTTAGAAAGTCCTTAGCCCTTGTATTGGCTACGCACTCGTTCTAGATTGCGACGTACTTCAGCGTTGTTTGGATCGATGCTAAGCGCCTTCTCAAACAGCTTGATCGCCTCAGGTCGCTTGTTCATCTTCTCATAAACGATGCCCAGATTGTTGTAGGCCGGAACAAAGTTCGGGTTCGACTTGATCGCCCCTCGGAAGCTCTCGGCAGCGGCGCTAAACTGCGCATTGCGGTGGTACCACATGCCGACTCCGTTCAATGCTCGCGCATTGGTTGGGTCACTCTTCAGCACATAGGCAAAGTGGTAGCGAGCATTATCGTATTCGCCGAGTTGCCATTGGGCCGTTGCTAGATCCAATCGCACGTCGCTTCGATTTGGCTGAGTACGAACGATCTCCTTCCAGAGGTCAGCAGCCTGGCGTAGTTGACCATTGCCTAAGTACGCGGCTGCGAGGTTCATTTGTGCGCCTCGATTCTGCTTGTTCAGGTTATACAGGCTGGAGAAGCATCGAACTGAGTCAGCGTATTTCTTTTGGCCGTAATAGATCAGACCAAGATTGTTTAGCGTCGCCGCATCATTGCCATCAATCTGCAAGGCACGACGATAGGAGGACTCGGCCCCACTGAGGTCACCTGCCTGGGTCTGGAGAACGCCTCGGTTGTACCAAAACGCCTTATCCTTGCCCATCAGGCTCTCTACTTCGCCCATCAAAGCCAAGGCTTCGGTCTTTCGGCCCTTGCGGAGATGAATATCCGCCAAAGCCGCCTTTGATCGCGCATCAGTATCCCCGTCACGAATCGCGCGCGATAAGTACTCAAAGGCACGATCATCGTTTGGAATGACGTAGTAAGCGAACCCCGCATTGCGGGCGAATAGTGCGTTGTCCGCCTTGATGTCGGACGCCTTGGCATAGGCGGAAGCAGACTTTGCTTTATCTCCTTGCTTGCCATAGGCAGCGCCTAGGTTATTCCAGGCAAATGCATCTCCTGCGTTGAGGCCAACGGCCTTCTCAAGGGCGACGATGGCATGGCTTGCAGAGCCTGCCTGCAAATGAAGGTTGCCTATGTTGTACCAAGCTTCCTCCATGTCAGGCTTCAACGAAACGACTTTCTCGTAGGTAGCCAGAGCCTTTGCATTTTGGTTCGTCGAAAGGTAGGCGTTACCCAAGTTAACTTGTACTTCAAGGTCATTGGGCTTGAGTTGCTGCGCCTTTTCGAGGGGAGCAACGGCCATTGCCGCATGTCCGGCCCGCAGGTGAAGGAATCCGAGCCAAGAATAAGCATCGCCATTGTTGGCATCGGCCTGAATTGTCTGCTCCAAAAGCGTGATCGCTTCGTCAGTCTTGCCCTCATTATAAAGGTTCGCCGCCGAAATGACCTGAGCATTGGAAGCTGGAACAGCGATTGGCGGCTGCTGAGCCCATGCAGAGCCGACGATCAGTGTGGCCATTGCGACCGTGGCACCAAGCCTCTTTATCCACTTAGTATTGCAAGTAATCATGTTTGTTACGTATCCCTGGCATTCGTGGCGCACCGGCGCCGCTCGCATAGAACTCTATTATTGATCAAAAAACGGTCTTTGAAGCGAATATTCCCACAATTCCCGCAGTTCTACAAGCTTTAGGTCTAAGACGGTTTCAGAAGATGCGCGGATGCTTGACCGCTCAACCCCTGCCCTACCTACAATGTGCCAGACCAGACCATTGGACTCGGCCAGCCCCTGCAATTGTTCCGCATCAGCAGGGTTGAATGAGACGAAAGCCACCCCGGGCCACTCTCCAAACAGCCGCCCCGAATCATTTGTCTTGCTTGGGAAAGGTACTCCCGTCAGATCTATCTCAATCTCTAGTGAACCTGCGAAGGCCATTTCAAGAAGAGCTACAGCTCCTCCTCCTTCGCTGATGTCGTGTGCCGATCGGAGGAACCGATGCTTTGCACCCTCGTTCAAGAATGCATGGAGGCCCCGTTCCGCCTCGGCATTGGGAGGCTCCGGGCGCCCCTGTTCGACCCCATGAACAACGGAGAGATACTGGCTGGCTCCAAGTCCGAAATACTGAGTCTCAGCAAACGGAACGCTCACCCATGCGATCGAATCTCCACTTCCCGGAGCCATGCCGAGAGCCATCTCGGCATCTTCAACAAGTCCAACCATGCCAATCAACGCCGTTGGTAGAACTTCACCGAGATCACTCTGATTATAAAAGCTCACGTTGCCACTAACCACAGGCGTCCCCAAGGCTTCGGCAGCGTCAGCAATTCCTCTCACCGCCTGCTCAAATTGCCAATAGACGTGGGGTTGCTGGGGCGAACCAAAGTTGAGGCCGTCGGTCACCCCTACCGGTTTCGCGCCAGTGCAGGCCACATTCCGAGCAGCCTCGAGAACTGCATGCTGCCCCCCGGCATAAGGGTCTAGGTAGGTCCAAAGCGCATTCCCATCCACTTTAACGCTGATACCGGCCTTTGTGCCTCGCGGGGCCAGAACTGCGGCATCCGCCGCTCCTGGCACAATCTTTGTTTGCGTTTGGACTTGCTGATCATACTGGCGGTATACCCAGCGCTTACTAGCAATATTTGGACTCGCGAGGAGTTTCCTGAGGGCAAGCAGGTGATCTGCTTCATGTAAGTTGAGTACGTCCAGCTTGGCGCCTTCCCGGAAATACTCGGGCTCCGCGCTATCCTGACGATAGACGGGACACATATCGGCTAGATGATGCGGATCCAAGTCGCATTCTAAAACGTCATGCCGTGTTACCCGAACTCGA
>JADLGZ010000180.1 GCA_020849075.1 Fimbriimonadaceae bacterium
ATCTTGGCTGCGGGTTCTCGCCAACAACCTGAATCTCGGCCTTTTGTAAATCGTGGCCCTCAAGGATCTTGGTCCACCCATCAATCATCGCCCGATACTCGGGATCTCCAGGTTCAATCTCCTTCTGATCACTCTGCCGGATAAAGGGCACATAAGGATTACCCTCTTTATCGTTCTTCGATCCCTCGCTCTTGAATTGGCGGAAGTCTCGTTGAGCGGTGTTGACTGTTGTTGCGTGGTAGGCGATGATCTTCGCCGTTGTCTTCATCGTCTCGCGCGCCTTGGCAATGTCCGTGAAACCGGGAACCTCGACGATGAACCCAGTATCCCCGTGAGGTTGCACATTCCCTTCAACGACGCCTAGGCTTTGGCTGGCCCGGTTCTGCAGTATGCCGACGAGGTTGTTCTGGATCGAAAGTACGTTCTTCTTTTGCTCCGCCGCTACCTTTGGATCCTTGTCAAACTCCATTTCATAGGTGAAGCGAATTCCACCCTGGACGTCGAGCCCGAATTGATACGGCTTTGCCTTGTACAGGAAGCCAGACAACACGGCAAGTCCAACAACGAGAAGTAGAAAGAGGAGGCCTTTGGATTGATTGGATAGACCCTTGGAAGACTGCGAATGCAAAGTTGAGAAACTCCTAGACGCCCTGATGGCGGCGGAGGTTGAGTATACCGCTCAGTTGCCAGCGTGACTAAGCTCATGAAGCTCAATCATCAATTCTTGTCGGTCTTCTTCGCGATCTGGCCACATTTCAAAGTCGCCCTGATCCATTGGCGACGGGCGGCAATGCCACCGCCCCGCGACCATCTCGCCGTCCCAAACCCCATCATAGTGAAACGGAATACCTACCCCTTCTTGCCCGGGCTGACTCGTCACCGTGTACCGGCGTGTCATCGTGACGCGCTTCGTCTCGGGATCAAAGTTGCCATCCAGTTCGAAGAGTCCATCGGCATCGCTACCCGTGCCCACGATGTGGCTCTGGTTGATCCTCAATTGGATACTCTCCGGTATTCGCCGGCACTCTTGAGTCGAAAGGCCAGCCCATGGCCCGCTTAGCTGGCAAAAGTCCTTCATATCACTCTCTTCATTCTACAGTAGAGCCTGACATTCAGTCTCAAACTTTGCATTTAACCTAGCCTCAACAGGTATAACAATAGGTACCCGTGGTCTTCAATGACGCAGACCCACGCACCAAGGAGAACACCGCGTGGCCAGCCCCGCCAAAATGAAGCCTAATCAGGAATCCCCTGCCGATCTTGAACTCTATTACCGTCAGATGGTGCAAATCCGTGCCTTCGAGAACCGTTGCAACGCGGTCTATCGCGCCGGAAAAGCAGGCGGCTACCTGCATGTATACATCGGGATGGAGGCAACCGCTGTTGGCTGGATTAATAGTTTGAAAATTGGCTGGGACTACGTAATCACCGCCTACCGCGATCATGCTCATCCGATGCTAATGGGTTCCGACCCGGTCAAGCTCATGGCGGAAATCATGGGGCGTAAAGACGGCTACAGCCATGGTAAGGGGGGTTCCATGCACCTTTACGACATCGAAAAGGGGTTCTTTGGCGGATGGGGCATTGTTGGTGGGCATACGCCACTCGGAGCTGGCCTCGCCTTTGGCAGCAAGTACAAAGGCGAAGACCGAGTTACCTTGAACTTTCTTGGTGACGGAGCTGCGAATGCCGGAGTGTTTTTCGAGACTCTCAACATGGCGGCCCTTTGGGAACTCCCTTGCATTTTCATCATTGAGAACAACGAATTCGCGATGGGAACGCGCCTAGAGTATCACGCAGCGGACACCGAACTGGCAAAGCGCGGATATCCGTTTGGCATGAAGCACGAGCGGCTGGACGGGATGGACGTCCTCCAAGTCCGCCAGGACGCAAAGCGGATCGTTGATTGGGTTCGTAAGAATCAGAAACCTTACCTAGTTGAGGTGATGAATTATCGTTTCGCTGGTCACGGGGCCGCAGATAACGACCGTCAGCTGTACCGAACAAAGGAGGAGGAAGACAAGGCCCAGCACCGCGATCCTATTGAACGTATGGAGCATTACCTTCTCAAGAACAATGTGATGAGCGAAGAAAAGATGGAAGCGATTCGCGAAGAGTATGAGACATGGGCGGACGAGGTGATGGAAAAGGCCGACGCGTCGCCTCATCCAGACCCAAGCGAAGTCTATGACCACGTCTACACCGATATGGAACCGGAGAAAGGTCACTAATGCCGACCGTCAATCTTACTTACCGCGAAGCCCTGCGGGCCTGCATCATTGAAGAGATGGAGGCAGATCAAAATGTTTTCCTCATGGGTGAAGACATTGGTCGGTACCAAGGCACCTTTCGGGTCACCCAGGGGCTGTTTGACAAGTTCGGCCCCAAGCGAATCATTGACACGCCCATCGTAGAACCCGGCTTCACCGGTATTGCTATCGGAGCCGCGATGACTGGACTACGGCCCGTCATCGAGATGATGACGATGAGCTTCTCCATCCTAGCGCTGGATCAAATCATCAACCATGCCGCGAAAATTCATTACATGACGGGTGGGCAAGCAAAGGTGCCGCTCGTTGTCCGTGGCCCCGG
The DNA here is from genome assembly GCA_020849075.1 of Fimbriimonadaceae bacterium. Taxonomy (GTDB): domain Bacteria; phylum Armatimonadota; class Fimbriimonadia; order Fimbriimonadales; family Fimbriimonadaceae; genus JAFLBD01. The sequence continues at coordinate 2,593 of JADLGZ010000180.1, forward strand.
TGGAGCGGCGAACCAGCTCAGTGCTCAACACAGCCACAGCATGGAAGGGTGGTATGCCCATACTCCTGGTCTGAAGGTCGTTGCCCCCGCTACCGCAGAAGATGCTTACGGCATGCTTCGAACCGCAATTCATGACGATAATCCTGTCATATTCACCGAGAACCCCGGCCTCTATGGCGTCAAGGGAGATATTGAGTTAAATAGTGGCTTCTCAGTCCCCTTTGGTAAGGCGCGGGTTGCCCGCCAGGGCACGGATGTGTCTCTCATCGCCTACAGCCGAATGGTGAGCGTCTGCGAAAAAGCGGCAGAGGAATTAGAAGCTCAGGGCATCAAGTGTGAAGTGATTGATGTTCGGTCATTGCTTCCCCTTGATACGGAGACGATCTTTGGGAGCGTGGCGAAGACCCATCGGGCGGTCGTCGTGTACGAAGACTGGAAGTCCGGAAGCTTTGGCGCAGAGATCGCCGCTCGTATTGGAGAACAATGCTTCGATGAGCTTGACGCCCCCGTTGCGAGAGTGGGCGGACTGAACGTTCCGATGCCCTACAGCCGAGTGCTGGAACTTGAGTGCATTCCCAATGAGGCGAATGTTATCGAAGCGGTTCAAAGGCTAAGCTGAATTGAAGGGCCCCAGGATTTCTCCTGGGGCCCTTCTTGTGATCAGTTGGAGGTTCTGACTTAGTCGTCCATGCCACCGAAGTTGGCGATGACAATATCAATGTCAGCCGCATCAACTTCGTCTGAGACATCAACGTCTTCAACATTGTCGCCCATATTGCCGAACGCAGATATGACTTGATCAATATCAGCCGCATCTACTTCGCCTGAGTTGTCCACGTCACCGTTCTGCATCGTTGCATTACCAATCGCTTGGTTCGAACCCGTCAG
>JADLGZ010000181.1 GCA_020849075.1 Fimbriimonadaceae bacterium
TGCTTGGGATGGGCGAAACCGTTGTTCTCGCCACCGCGACCATGTCGAAGAACCCGCGAGTCGGGCTCGACTTCTTCCCCCTCACTTGCGACTTCGAAGAGCGCAAGTACGCCGTAGGCAAGATTCCCGGCGGATTCCAAAAGCGAGGCGGCCGACCGACCGACAAGTCCATCTTGTCGTCGCGACTCATGGACCGACCTCTGCGCCCTCTCTTCCCCGAAGGAATGCGCAATGACGTTCAGATCATTGCAACCACGTTCAGCGTTGATTTTGATTGCCCGCCCGATGTCCTTGCGATTACGGCGGCCGGTGCCGCGCTCGCGGTCAGCGACATTCCGTTCAACGGCCCTGTAGCGGGCGTTCGCGTCGGCTACATTGATGGCGAGTTCATTCTCTATCCTTCCTTCGACGAGATCGAGCGAAGCGAACTTGACCTCTGCGTTGCAGGCCACAAGGGCGCAATCAGCATGGTCGAAGCCGGTGCCAAGGAAGTCAGCGAAGAGTTGATGACCAAAGCTCTTCAATTCGCTCACAAGGCGATCCAACAGATCTGCAAGGAGTTGGAGATCTTCGCCAAGGAAGCCGGTAAGGCCAAGCGAGACATTCCGCTCAATATCATTGACAAGAAGCTGATCGAAAGCATCAAGAAGTCGCACGAAAAGGACATCGCGGCAGCTTTGAGCAATGCCGACAAGATGAGCCGCGAAAGCGCGCTGGACGAATTAACGGCAGAAATTACGGCTGGTCTCAAAGAAAAGCACGCCGATGAGCCTGAGATTCTCGCTCAGCTCAATGAAGCGGTGGACAAGGTCGTCAAGGCGACCGTCCGCAAGCTGATCATTGAGAAGGACCAGCGACCGGATGGTCGAAAGCTGGACCAGATTCGAAATCTTGAAGCGATTCCTGGCATCTTGCCAAAGGTTCATGGCTCTGGTCTCTTCACTCGCGGTCAGACGCAGGTGATGACAGTGGCAACGCTAGGAACACCCGGCGATGCGCAGACACTTGACGGCCTTGATCCGGCGACCAGTAAGCGCTACATGCACTTCTACAACTTCCCGCCGTATTCGGTTGGTGAGGCTCGTCCAATGCGTGGCCCCGGTCGCCGAGAAATCGGCCACGGTGCTCTTGCCGAGCGAGCTCTGGTTCCGGTCATCCCGATGGAAGACCCGGACTTCCCTTACACGATCCTGCTCATCAGCGAGTGCTTGGAGTCGAACGGTTCCACCTCGATGGCGTCGGTCTGCGGGTCCACCCTGGCTCTGCTCGATGCCGGTGTGCCGATCAAGGCTCCTGTCGCGGGGATCGCCATGGGCCTCATGTCGGACGGCAAGACCTTTAAGGTCCTAACCGACATCCAAGGCATGGAAGACTTCTGCGGCGACATGGACTTCAAGGTCGCGGGAACACGAGATGGAATCACCGCGCTTCAACTGGATACCAAGCTGGACGGCATTCCTGAGAAGGTCCTTTCTGATGCATTGAAGCAAGCCCTCAAGGCGCGCATGCAGATTCTTGATGTCATTGACGAAGCCATGCCGGCTCGCCGAACCGAAATCAATCCGAATGCACCGCGCATTACCACCATCCAGATCAATCCCGAGAAGATCGGCGCGTTGATCGGACCGGGCGGCGCGACCATTCGAAAGCTGACGGCTGAAACCGGCTGTCAGATTGATGTCCAACAGGACGGCCGCGTGCTCGTTGCTTCGAACGAAGGCCACCTCGCCGAAGCCGCCATTGAGCAAATCCGTGCTCTTACTGCTTCCCTTGAAGTTGGGATGGAGTTCAGTGGAGCGATCACTCGATTGATGGGCAAGGGCGCATTAGTCGAGATGCCGGGCGGCAAGGATGGGCTGGTTCCCACAGAGCTGCTGGCGGTACCGGCCCCAGGCCGCCCCGATGACGTTGTGAGCGTTGGCGACAAGCTCAATGTTCGCGTCTACGAAGTTGACGCCCAAGGGCGGGTTAATCTGACTGCGCTTGGCGTGGCTCAGGAAATCCCGGCTCTTGCCGGCAATGCCAACGCTGATCCCAATACACGACCGACTCGAAGTAACGAAGGTCGTGATCGCGGAGGACGCGGCGGCTTTGGTGGTCGAGATCGAGACCGAGGCGGTCGAGGTGGCTATGGCGACCGAGACCGAGGGGGTCGAGATCGAGGCGATCGCGGAGACCGGGGCTATCAGCGTGAAGACCGAGACCAAGGCGAGTCAAATGATGCGCCGGGGAAGGCTACCGTTGAAATGCGCCCAGCCCGTGGCAAGAAGTCGGCGGACTCATCAGATGGCTTCCCCAAGAAGTCTTCTGGAGAAGGCGAAGAAGGCAACGCGAAGTTTCGACCTCGACGCTAGTTCGCGCCGTTAGAAGGGAGACCCTAGCGACTGGCTAGGGTCTCTCTTACTTTGTTTGACCGGCCTGCAAAGTCGTTCAAAATCGAAGCCATCTCACCGTAGCTACTGCATCGGGTCAGATGACCGCGAACTTCGGCGGCGCCGGGCTCGCCCTTGATGTACATCGGAATCTGACCACGAAGATGGCGCACCGCCTTCAGTTCATCACCTTCGTACTCAATCATGAGGCGAAGATGCTCCAAGGCGGTCGCGATCCGATCGGTCAGGGTTGGTGGCGGTAGGGGTGGTTCACCCGAAAGTCGAAGGCGTATATCGCGGAGCGCCCACGGGTTACTGATAGCGGCGCGGCCCACCATAACTGCGTCGCAACCCGTCTCTCGGAGCATCCGCTCAGCATCGTCGGGTGTTTTGACATCGCCATTGCCAACCAGCGGCACGGTTACGGATTCTCGCATTGCACGGATAAGGTCCCAGTCGGCTTGGCCGTCGAAGCCTTGCTTAGCGAACCGGGCATGAAGGGTGATCATTTGGGCGCCGGCGTCTTGGAATCGGCGGGCGAGGTTAGGAGCGGCGAACAAAGAGTAGTCCCAACCCGCCCGGACTTTGACTGTGACCGGGATCGGTACCGCGCGTACTACCTTGGAGACGATCTCGGTCGCGAGGTCAGCATCCTTGAGCAAGGCGGCCCCGGAACCGGTTTTGACGACCTTGGGCACCCAGCAGCCCATGTTGATATCGAGAACATCGCAACCCGCGTCGGCGCAGACCTTTGCGGTTTCGACCATTGTTTCCGCGTCACCGCCAAAAATCTGGATGCCCAGTGGGCGTTCTGCATCAGCAATTGCCAATTTTTTATAGGTTTTCTTGGCGTTATAGTGAATCGCCATCGCACTGACGAACTCGGTAAACATCAGGCCTGGCCCACCGATACGCTTTGCGATTGTGCGCATGGGAAGGTTGCTGACGTCCTCCATCGGGGCTAGAATCAGGCGATTCTCGATGGGGACCGGGCCAATGTTGAAGGCGGACAAGGACTAGATTGTACACTGCTACCATGAGTTTCCAACTCAAATGGGTGCCTCATGGGTCCGATGAATACGGTCGCGCCGTTCAACTGAGGCGCGAGGTCCTGCGGCTTCCGCTAGGGCTGGATTTCACCGAAGAGGAGTTGGCAGCGGAATGGGACCAGCACCACCTTGTGGCTCTGCTGACCGGTGACGTGGTGGCATGCCTAGCACTCACCCAGTTGGAAGCTGCCTTAAAGATGCGTCAGGTGGCGGTGGCTACTGATTGGCAAGGTTTAGGTTTCGGTCGAGAACTTATCGTTGAAAGTGAAAGGTTCGCTCGAGACCGAGGGGTAGAACAAATGGTGCTCCATGCGAGGGCCCATGTAGTCGCCTTCTACGAAAAACTCGGATACCAAGTTCAAGGTGAGGAGTTTGTGGAGGTCGGGATTCCCCACTGGTTCATGCACAAATCGTTGTGATTAGAGTTCCAGCATGGTGGCCCCGTAGCGCATCCACTCCCGCGATCCAAGAAAGGAATCCAGGATCCTTACCGGGCGATTAGCCTTGAGGGCCATGCGAGCGATCTTATCCATATTGCCACCGGGGGCGATATTGACAAAATCCAGTCGCTTGGCGAGGCCAGCGATCAACCGGTCACGGCGGGCATTCGCCCCGGGCAGAAATCCCTTCTCCGGGTGGGCCAGTGAGATGGCGAGATCGGTCTTACGGTCAAACTGGTAGCGCCAGAGTCGGGCGGCGCGGAACGGCTCATCTTTTAGTTCTGGGCCCAAAGCATCAAACAGCCCGCGATCGAGGCACATCACGCGGGGCGAACCCCAGCGAAGCGGAACGACGGCCGCTCGCTCATATTCGGGAGTGCCATGACCCGTCACGAGAATCTCGCCGCCGAGGACACCCTCTTCGGCGAGTCGCTCAGCGTGATCAAGGGCCGAAGGCGACGACTTTCGAGAGCTTAAGATCGCGAAGGTCTTGGCGCTGAGGAGCTTATGGTTGCCGTGGAAAAAAAGAACGCCTGGGGGGTCGGCGTCGAACTCCTCCAACAATTCTGGATAGTGCGCGTCAGCCCCCGTGATGATCCCGACGGCGTGCTTATCTAGCTTGCTTCCAAGGGTCTTAGCCGCATTGATAAGGTCAGACTGACTCGTACACCATGCCGTCGCCGTTGATTGATTTAGGCCGTACTCCTCGCGCAGGCTGACCTCGCTCATGGCGAGGAACTCGGCGAGACTGATTCCCAGAGTCTCGTTCCGGATGAGAATGCGGGTGACGGTTTTGCCGGCAATTCCCGGGCAAAGGTAGAGGGCTAGGCTGAGTGTTCGCCTATCCGAGTCCACGGGCCGCCTCCAAAAAGAGCCGGACGGCCTTCTCTCCCGCCGTTTCCATGACCTCTACCACCTCCTCGTGGCCAAGTTCTGCCGCGCCCATGCCGGCGGCATGATTGGTCACGACGGCTAGGCAAGCATAAGGAACGCTGAGTTCACGGAAGGCGATAGCTTCGGTAGCAGCCGTCATGCCCACGATGTCGCCCCCAAGTTTGCGCAGCATTTCGATCTCGCCCGGGGTTTCGTAGCGTGGCCCGTCCAGGTTCACATACAGGCCGTTTTCTTGTAGGCTCATACCAAGCTTAGATGCCGAAGAAAGGAGAGCAGAGCGCACGGCGGGATCAAAGGGCATCGTGAAGTCCACATGCTTGACTTCCCTGTCCCACATCGTCAGGCGGCGGTAGGTGAAGTCAAAGAAGTCAGAACAGGCGATAAATGAGCCGACAGGCCATTCGGCGCGCAAGCACCCGACAGCGGCACTCGATATTACGCCCGCGACCCCGAGGGCCTTCGCTCCGCGGGCCATTGCCTTGTAATTGATCTTGTGAGGCGGCGTCTTGTGACCGGCGCTGTGACGCTGAATCAAATAGAGGGTCTGCCCATCATGCTCGATTCTTTTGGCTCGCAAAGGACCATCCTCGGTGGGAACGAGGATGGGTGTTCCCCCCATCGCCGCTAGCCGCGATCCGATTCCGGTGCCGCCTATGATCGCAACGGGCTTCACAGGCTCGAAGCCCCAAAGGTGTTGCCTTGGTTGACATCGCCCGATTTCCAGCCGCGCATAAACCACTCCATCCTTTGCTTGCTGGTTCCGTGGGTAAAGCTGTCGGGGACAACGTGGCCCTGGGCCTCGCGCTGTAGGGTGTCATCGCCGATGGCATTGGCGCATTCAAGGGCTTCTTCGACATCTTGTTGATCAATTCCCGCGGCTTGTGCCGCGTGCTTTGCCCATACTCCGGCGTAGAAGTCAGCTTGGAGTTCGAGGCGAACGCTGAGGGCATTGGCATCGCGCTCGCTCACCTGCGATCGGCGCTCGTTGACTTTGCCCATCGTGCCCAACAATTTCTGTACATGGTGACCCACCTCATGGGCAATCACGTAGGCCGGGGCAAAGTCACCTTTGGCTCCAAACCGATCCTTCATGAGTTGGAAAAAGCTGGTGTCTATGTAAACAGTCTCGTCCTCACCACAATAGAAGGGCCCGACCTGCGAACTGGCGTAGCCGCACCCGCTTTGGGTCGCATCGCGGAACATCACGAGCTTGGGCTTGCGGTAAGACTCACCAGAACCAGAGAAAATCTTGTCCCAAACATTCTCCGTGTCCTTCAGGGTCACGCCGACATATTCCTTCCAAGCCTTGTCTTCTTGGGTCAAGGGTTTCGATTCACCCCCGCCCCCGGGCGCACCGGCACCGGCCTGTAGTACTCGCATGGGATTACCTCCCAAGGCCATTACGATTAAGGCAACAACGATCAGTCCAATGCCGCCAGTAGCGGCTTTGCCGCCACCTGACATCCGGCGATCTTCGATTTGGTCGCTCTCTTCTCTCCCTTGCCAGCGCATTTTTCTAGTGTATCGGATTAGGAATCCGTTTGCAGTGTTTGGCGGATGAAGTTCACGTCGTCACTGCTCAGGGTGAGTTGGTCGGCGGCGACGTTGCACGCCGCTTGCCGGTCGTTACGGAACCCGGGGATAACGCAGCATACATGGGGGTGAGCCAGAACATACTGCAAGGCCACGGCGGCCAAGGCTTCCACCGAATCACCAAATCTCTCCTTGAGTTTGGCCAGTTTGGGCTTGAGTCGCTCGAAATTTGCGGGTTCAAAGTCAGCGCGCCCCTTTCGATAGTCACCTTCCTCAAATTGAGGGGGATTCGTCGGGTCGAACTTGTCAAGAAGTAATCCCTGCGCCAGGGGCGAGAAGGCGACAAAACTCAGTTCGTGCTCTTCCATCAGGGCCTGTAAGGGAGAACCAGCCCGAATGAACTCATCGTTCAGCGCATGGGCTCGGCTTTGTAAAACCACTGGCTTCACGACCGGGACCGCCCGAGCGAAGTCTTCGAAACTATACGCACTCTGGCCAACGAAGCGCACTTTGCCCTCGCGAACAAGGGAGTGCATGGTTGCAGCGGCTTCCTCCAATCGGTCGCCAAAGCTGCCGTGGTGGAAGTAATACAAGTCAATGTGGTCGCGTCCCAAGTTGATGAGGGACTGCTCGCATTGGTGACGAATGTGAGCTGGCTCATAGGCATGGGCGGCGGTGCCGGGGAAGTGCCCGACTTTGGTGGCGATAATGACGCTCTCACTTTGAACCCCGAGGCGATCAAGGACCCGTCGGAGCATTTGCTCTGCTCGGCCATTGCCGTACACGTCCGCATTATCGAAGTGGTTAACGCCCGCATCGAGGGCCACCTTCACGGCGCGGGTGACCTCATCCTCATCCACATTCGCCCACCCATTGGGGGTTCCGTTCACCCAGTTGAGGCCGCCCATCGTCCAGCAACCGAAGCTGATTTCACTGACATTTAGGCCGGATTTTCCAAGGGGGCGGGTCTTCATGCCCTTCATTATGGGCCCTTGAGGCGGAACCATTCATAATGTTGTTATGCCCGCCACTCGATACATTGACCTTCCCGCCATGCGCCGTTTGATGGATAGGGTTGGCATTGTTGGGGCCATCCGAGGGATTCGCGATAACCTTCGTGAGGACTTTGGGCGGTGGCATGATTTTGAAAAGTCGCCCCGTACCGCCAACCACTCCAACCTCGGCGTCATTGAGTTGATGCCCGTGTCAGATCACGACCACTTCAGCTTCAAATACGTGAATGGTCACCCCAAGAATATTGAGCAGGGCTTGATGACGGTAATGGCCTTTGGAGCCTTGAGTGAGGTGAAGACGGGTTGGCCCTTGTTGCTATCCGAAATGACGATCTTGACCGCTCTGCGGACCGCGGCCACCAGCGTGCTCGCAGCAGAACTCGTCGCTCGGGATGACTGCCGAACTATGGCGATGATCGGCAATGGCGCGCAATCCGAGTTTCAATGCCTTGGCTTCCATCACTTGCTAGGGATTGAGGAGTTTCACCTATACGATCTTGACCCTAAGGCGACCGATAAGTTGATCCGCAACTTGGGTGGTCAAATCAATTTGATCCCGCACTCATCCATTAACGATGCGGTGAAGGGGGTGGACATTATCACCACCTGCACCGCGGACAAGAAGCTGGCGATTATCGTGGAAGATTCCATGGTCGAGCCAGGGATGCACCTGAACGCGATTGGCGGTGACTGCCCGGGCAAGACAGAACTCGAGGGGGCAATCTTGCAACGGAGTAAAGTCTTTGTGGAGTTTGCGCCGCAAAGTCGGATTGAGGGTGAGATCCAGCATCAGGCAGCGGATTTCCCGGTCACGGAACTTTGGGAAGTCCTATCGGACCCCCGAAATGGCCGCGAGAGTAACGAGCAGATCACCGTATTCGATTCGGTGGGGTTTGGGCTTGAGGACTTTAGCGGTCTTCGGTACATCTATCAACAAGCGATCGAGCATGGGATCGGAGAAGACCTGGGCCTCATGCCCGTCCTTGGTGATGTGAAGGACCTTTACGGATTCACGCAGCCGATTCCGGCCCGACGTTAGATGAACCCCCTCCAAGGCCCTTGCCTAGCCCTGGCGCCAATGGACGGCATTACGGACGCCGTGATGCGGGACTTTTTGGGCGGATTCGCGGCATTTTCCTACTCCGTTTCGGAGTTTGTTCGGGTGGCGCACCAGCCCGTCCTTGGACGCGTTTTCTCGCGCGAGGTTCCTGAGTTGGGGACGGGGGGTCAGACGACCTCGGGGCTACCGGTCCAGGTTCAAATTTTAGGGGGTGACCCGGACTTGATGGCCGAAAGCGCGCGCCATGCGGTGGAAGTTGGGGCGTCATCCATTGATATCAATTTTGGTTGCCCAGCTCCGGTTGTCAATCGGCATGATGGAGGGGCCTCGCTCCTTCGATCGCCCTGCCGAATCCGGGAAGTTGTCGAAGCGGTGGTCTCGGCTGTGAATGTGCCGGTCTCGGCGAAACTCCGATTGGGATGGGACTCGATTGAGGACATTCATGAGAACGCTGCCATGGCTGCGGAAGGTGGCGCCGCTTGGCTGACCA
>JADLGZ010000182.1 GCA_020849075.1 Fimbriimonadaceae bacterium
TGAACTCTGAACGCAACGCTTGCTGACAGGATCCGCTGGTACACATCGGCAAGAAAGGCAGCGCATAGTTAACCTGTATAGCGGCCGAGATCGCTAATCCGAGCCCAATAGCGGCTGCCGCTAGGTGCTTCATGCAACTATTCTATCAAAAACCATATAAAGTTTCAAGGGCGCTTTGGAGAATGAAAGTTCACTCAGGCCGGAACGGCCCTCGCATGATCACGGCCTGATTCACTACGCCGCCTTGCGCAATGACATCCCCGCATAAATCGAACCTGTGTTCGACCGACTCGAGGTTTCGCCATTCACCGTCGCCGTCACGTGGAAGTATTGCGTCACGCCGGGGGTGAAGCCTTCCAGCTTCATTTTCGTCGCCTTGGTGCTGCCGACTATGCGGTCGGGCTCGGCGACGCCGCGTGCCCAGATGGTGAAAATTGTATGTTCGGAATTGCCATTGCGTTTCCAGCGCAGGAGAACCACGCCGCCGTCGCCTTGCGGAAGTGCGACCAAGGGGGTTGGGGCGACCGGATGGGTGCGGGTTCGGTAGTTTGGTCGCACGGCGAGGCCTATGCTACTAAGCATTTCATCGTCAACCGCCGGGTTTGCGTAAACCTTCCGGGCGATGGTGTTGATCGCGAAAACCACCTCGCTGCGGCTACTGTTCTTCTTCTCGACCGCGCTGCGCTTTTCGAATTCCAAGCGCATCGCCTGAAAGATGTCATCGCCGAATTGCTCGTTCGCATCGGTCAACATCGCGATGTCTGCGTCGGAAAGCCCAAACTCGTCCGCCCGCCCCTGCAGCGAGGCCAACGTACCCGCGACATCTTGCCGCAGTGCTGTGTCCTTCTTGTTTCGAAAGTCTTTCATCGCTTCCTCCCTTTGATTTCGGTCAACCGATCGGGAATCTTGATGATGTGATGCGAAAAAACCCGCGGTGAAGTTGAACTTCCCCTCGGCGGGGCCCGTTTCACCCGCGGAGAAGGTGAGTTTCGCCGAGGAGAGAATGAAAACAACCGCGGGAGAATTCATTTCCTCCGCGGTGTAAACGACTCTCCCCGCGGGCAACCCCGCACTCCCCACGGGAGTTTGGCATCCTTTTGGAAAGAGATGAAATTGGTGCGAGGCAAATGGATCATCGAGGCGGTCGTCGTGGTCGCGATCCTCTTGGGTTGCTTCTTGCTTTTCAACAAGTACCTGGACAATGTATCTCAGGGCTACGAGGCTCGGGTGAATGCGGCGCTTGGTTTGACGGAGGCCGAGCTGATCCGCCAATTCAATCCGCAACTCCTCTCGAAGGACGACTACGAACGCCACCAACGCGAAAACCGTACTTCAGTCCGGCTCAGCATGCCTTACGCGCCGAGGGTGTACTTCGATGGGGAAGGCTTCGACGTCGCCTACTTCTTCGTCCGCGACGGTAAGGTGACGACGGTGCTGCTAGGAAAGACATGAAGAAACCCTGTCTGGCAATCGACGCCATTGCATTTGTGTTGATTCATCTAGTGGCACTGTGGGGGTGGTTCAGCATCCACAAGTTTCTAGGCGATGCGCAATCGATTGACTGGATTCGCGGCCAGGAGCCGGACATCGCAAGTTCCGAATGGTACTTCTGGTGCGTGATGACGGTTGGTTTATTTGGCTTGAATCTGAGTCGGAAATCGAAGGTGTCACGCGTCGCGCAGGCTGTTTTTGTTATCTTGGTTGGTCTAGTCGCAGCGGCGAACAACTTCCGACCGCATCTGTGGGTTTCCGATAGCCTCGCTTGGCAGGTGGGGATTGCCTGCCTGATGTTATTACTCGCATGGCGAGGCGCACTCTTCGCCGTTCGCCCGCCGTCGCAACCGTCGACCATGGATAACCTATAGCCTCTCTTTCGCGACGATCTCTTAGGCGAGCCTCAACACCAAAGGTGTTGAATATCTAAGCGAAGGGTTGCGGAGGCGATAGCCGACAGCTACCCTGGAAAGAACGCCCACCTCCCAACAACCCTGAAGGGGTTGAACGTGCCTATAATCGCGTATGCCGCAATCGCTGGCCCGGGTCTATGTCCATGTGGCGTTCTCAACGCTCGGGCGGCAACCGACGATCGGCGACCCCGATGCCCTGCATCGATACATCGGCGGCATTTGCCGCAACCGGAAATGTCCATCGCTCATCGTGGGCGGCGTGGCCGACCACGTTCACATCCTCCTCGAACTCGCGCGAACGGAGCCGCTCGCGGACATCGTGAAAGAGGTCAAACGGTCGTCGTCGATTCACATGAAACAGGCCAACCCCGAGTTTGCGTGGCAGAGCGGTTATGGCGCGTTCTCGGTAGGCCGCAGCGAGGTCGAGCAGGTGCGCGAATACATTCGGCGCCAACCCGAACACCACGCCATCGTGTCGTTTCAAGACGAGTTCCGCGCGTTGTTGCAGGAGTTCGGAATGGAATGGGACGAGCGGTACGTGTGGGATTAGAGCCCGGTTCAACCCCTACAGGGTTGATGTGGACGATGCGCCAACTACCAGGGTAGCCGTCGGCTCCGCCTCTGGCAGCCCTTCGCTTAGATATTCAACACCTTTGGTGTTAGCTGAAGCTAGTCAACAGAGTCTGGACTGTACTCAAAGTTCTTGTATTTAGCTTCGTAGCATTCCTCTAACGTTCCGTTGAACTTAAAGAGCTCGGACCAAAGTTCTGTCCCATTTGGCAAATCCATCGGATCCAGGTAGTACGCCACCATCTCGTCGTGGGAGCGAAACCCGAGCGTGGCGCAATATTCTTCGTTCTCTTGCTCGGCCAAAGCGTAGGCTTTTTCTTCGGTCTCAGCGTGAAAAAAGACGACCCTCTCTTCGAAGATCGTTGAGCCGTCCTTCTTCTTGCCAAACTCATAGACCGACCGGATGGCATACCGATCAAATTGAGAACGTTTGTCTTTCATACATCTCGCCTCTCGGGTCTCGAACCTCTTATACCCGTCGACTCCTCAACTGGTACCTTCTAGGGCGGATGATCGACCGCTATACCACCCCCGCGATGGGCGCTATTTGGAGCCGAGAGGCGAAGTACCAGACCTGGCTCGATGTCGAGGTGGCGATTTGCGATGCGTATGCGGAGGCGGGGGTGATTCCGACCCACGACGCCGAGGCGATTCGGAAGCATGCTGCCTTCACCCTCGAGCGCTGCGACGAATTGGAGCTCGAAACGCGCCACGACCTCATGGCCTTTGTGCGCTGCGTGAGCGAGAACATCACCCAAAAGGGCGGCTTTAGCCAGGAGAACACGCCCGCGCGGTGGGTGCACTTCGGCGTGACGAGCTATGACTGCATTGACACCGCGCTCGGCGTGATGATGCGCGATTCTGTGCAGGTTTTGCTGGATTCTTTGGCGAAAACGAAGGGCGCGATCGAGAATCTCTGGCGCGAGCATGGGCATCATCCGTGCATCGGTCGCACGCACGGTATTCACGCCGAGCCGATCACTTTTGGCCACAAATGTCAAGGTTGGTGGGAAGAACTTAGTCGTAGCGAGGTCCGATTGACGGCGGCGAAGGAAGAGATCGCGGTGGGCAAGATCAGCGGCCCGGTGGGCATTCACGCGCACGTCGCCCCCGACCTCGAAGCGAAGATTTGCGCGAAGCTCGGCCTGCGGGCCGACCCGAGCAGCACCCAGATCGTCGCGCGCGATCGCCACGCGAACGTGCTGACGACGATGGCCGTCCTCGCCGGCAGCCTCGAGCGCATCGCGACCGAACTGCGCAACCTCCAACGGACGGAAATCCTGGAAGTCCAAGAGGAGTTCGCGAAGGGCCAAACCGGCAGCAGCGCGATGCCCCACAAGCGCAATCCGTGGAACAGCGAAACGGTCTGCGGCCTCTCCCGCCTGGTGCGCGCCAACGCGCACGCGATGCTGGAGAGCGTGATGACCTGGCACGAGCGCGACCTCACCAATTCCTCGCTGGAGCGCATCGTTCTGCCCGACACTTTCTACTTGGTGGACTTCATGCTGAACCGCATGACGCGCATCCTGAGCGGCCTCGTGATCATGCCCGAAAACATGCTCCGCAACATGCGCCAAATGGGCGATTTGGTCTTCAGCGAGCACGTGATGGTGGCGCTGATCCGCGCCGGTATGAGCCGCGAAGCCGCCTACAAGGTCGCCCAACGAAACGCCGCGAAGACCTGGGAAGGCGCGGATTTCAAGACGAGCGTTGCGCAGGATGAAGACGTCGTCGCGCGGCTAAGTCGGGAGCAGATCGATGAAATTTTTGATCTGCAGCATCACCTGCGTCACTCCCCTCTCCCTGCAGGGGAGAGGGGCCGGGGGTGATGGGTTGGCTTGCCACGCAATTTAGATAAGGGCGCGAGAGATCGAGCCAGGGCCGCGCGAAAAGAGTCGTCGGCTGCCGAGGCGATCATGTGGGAGCAACTTCGCGGTGGACGCCAGGGATTCAAGTTTCGACGCGAACACCCAATTGACATTTACCGCCTTGACTTCTTCTGCCCAGAGGCCATGCTGAATGTTGAGATGGATGGCGAGCAACATGACCCAAATCGCGATGCGAAGCGTGATTTGGTACTAGCTGAATTGGGAATCCTGACTTTTCGTGTTCCCAATCGCGAATTTTTTGGACTAGATCAGCCTGAGTTTGTCAACTTCGTTGACGAGATTCGCTCCATTTGTGAAGTGCGGGCGGGGCGACCAGCTTTCCGCAAACCATAAGGTGCTTACCCCTCACCCCCTGCCCCCTCTCCCCTTCAGGGAGAGGGGGTCTTTTTACGCCTCTTCAAGAACGGCACCAAGCCAAAACCAAGAACCGCGAACGAAGCAGGCTCCGGCGCGATGACCATGCCGACGGAAAAGATTGTGCCCGTTGTTCGGCTGTCTATGGGTGCTGTATACGCCGCAATGGTTGTGCCGACGATCCCAAAGTTGTTGAATTGCGTAATCCGAGTGCTCGTTACAGAACTTGCATCCGAACCGACGACATAGTAGCCATTGTGCGCAACGGCAAGTGAAGCAACAGATGTTGAGTTGTAGGTCAAGCTATTGATTGAAGTTACCGCAGATGAAGTAAACGCATTTTGAGCTGAATTCAAGCCGACATGAAACATGCGCAAGGTACCAGTTGAGTCTCGGTAGATGGAATGAAAAACCACCTGGCCCGAGTTTGTTGTAGTCAAAATGGAGTTCGAACCTTGAGCAAGCGTTATTCCATTGTGTACTGACAGGCTTGATATCACGGCTCCGACCGAGGAAAACATAAGGGGGCGGATGGAGGTCCCATCAGAAGCAAGCCCCACCATGTTGCCGTTGGATAAGCGAACACCGCTGAACATATTAAAGGTCGTTGATAGGGCGGTCGAGCCGACCGTGCCACTCCCAAGCAAATTGGAACTGAATGCATTCGTGCCCGACATACCAAAGAGCGTCGTTCCGTCTTCGCCAATCGAGGAAAAGTTAGAGGAGTTAAGAAACGTTTGGTTGATACCGCTGTACATGTCGTAGCGGTGATTGCCGCCAGCACCGGTGACGGCTCCAAACTGACCCCCTCGATAAAGAACAGAAGTTGGAGAAAGTGAGTTGATTGAGCCCAGCGAGACCTGATTCGCAGGGTCAAAGCGGTAGATCTTGTCGTCGTTGACCGAAGGAATGTACATCAGCTCAAAGCTGGCTTGTGCCAATTGGACACCGGCAATTACCACTGCGCAGGCGAAAACTCGAAATCTCATGGGATTACTATAGCGCGTTCGTTGCGCAGGTGGTAATAGTTTTTGACCCATTCGTTTCAGGAGCGCGTTCTGAACCATAATTCTCATCGTTCCGCCATGCCCCTCCGACCCAGTGATCGAATCCTCGCGTTATCAGGATTCCTTTGGTTTGTTTTGATGGGGATGTCCGTTACGATGACCGGACCGATTGCTTCTCTCATGGCCAGTAGCTTTGGCCGAAGCAAAGCGCACGAAGCCCAAGTCTTCATTGCCATTGCTGCCGGCTCGGCCATCATCGTTGTCATCAATGCCCTCCGTCCCGATTGGTTTACTGGCCGATGGGTCGCAAGGTTTTGTTCGGTGTGCTATGTTGCGGGAGCCGCCACGGCCTGGTCGGCCCCTTCATGGCCTTTGCTTCTCCTAGGTTATGGGCTCATCGGGCTCGGGAATGGGGGCAATAGCTTTTGGTACAACGCCGAAGTAGCCAGGAACTTTCGAGATCGGGGCGTGGGCGCTTGGCTCAGTGCCTTAAATGGTTTTTGGGCGGTCGGGGCGGTCATCGGCCCCCTCTTGGTTGGGCAATCGAACTCGGGTTGGCGCTGGCCGGTTTCAATCCTCTTTTTCCTCGCCGTGCTCCCAGTGATCGCGGCTTGGCTCGTGCCCGCTCCACCCGCAACCGAGGCTGTGGACGAAGCCAAGGAGTCATTACCAGCGACGACCTACGGGCTCATGATCCTCTTGGGGCTCTATGTTGGCGTTGAGACCACGACCCTCACGTTCATGTCGCGACACCTGATGATGGTACACGGACTGACGTTGTCCGTCGCCTCCGCGATTGCCAGCGCCCTTTGGTTTTCCTTCATGGGCTCGCGATTTGCCACCGGTCCGCTTTCGCTACGATTTGCCCCTTCTTGGATTGTCGTGGGAGCCGCCCTGATTGCAATAGTCGGAGCTACCTTGTCGTCGCAGCCCGGGCTCGCTTGGCCAAGCTACGTCCTGATTGGGGTTGCCATGGGCCCTGTGTTTCCCGCCGTCATCGAGTGGGGCACCAGCCTCGGGCACGCTCCCCATCGAGCCACGGCCATCATGGTCCTTGGTCCATGTGTCACGGCTATTGCCTTCCCCGCCCTTGTTTCGGCGGGGATGGGGGAGCGCTTTGGGCTGTTGCCATGGATTGTTCTTTCGATCCACGGAGCAATCCTTGTCGGCGCCATTTTCCTGCGCACTAACCGGGGAGCACCTGCGAACTAAACATCTGGTCCCAAGTCTCTCTTCGCTGGATAACCTTGGCTTGACCATCCAACCCCAAAAGTACACAAGCCGGGCGCGGAAACCGGTTATAGTTGCTGGCCATGCTGGCGTTGTAGGCGCCTGTGCATAGCACCTGGATCAGATCTCCCTCCGCCAAGTTGGTCGGAAGATGGACGTCCGAAAACAGAGTGTCCGTTTCGCAATGCTTCCCCGAAACGGTCGCCAGACTCGTCTCCCCGCTCGCGATCGCCCGCACTTCGTACTTCGCCTCATACATGGCGCTTCGGGGATTATCGCTAAGCCCGCCATCCACAACAACGTATCGCTTGGGGCCTTTTGTCGTGGAAACGTCCTTCACCACTTCAACTCGGTACAGGGTAACCCCGGCTTCTGCGATAACGGATCGACCAGGCTCCTGGGCAAGCGTGGGATGGCGATCTCCGATGGCCCCGCCTATCGCGTCAACAATCAATTGACAATATTCTTCGACCGGCATGGGGTGGTGTTCAGGTAAGTACCGAACCCCAAGACCACCACCCACGTTGAGCAGGGTCGCAGTAAAGGCGCTCTTGCCTTCCATTGCGACCGCAAAGGCAGCGATTTGAGCTCCTCCCGCGCGTTGAGCATCCGGATCAAGAAGTTGGGAGCCAACATGGCAGTGAAACCCATGTAGCGGCAACTTGTGACTCAGACAAAAGTCAACGGCTCGCTCAGCGGATCCATCGGCAATGCTAAATCCAAACTTAGTATCGGCCTGACCAGTGCGGATAGCTTGATGAGTCTTGGGATCAACGCCAGGCGCTAGCCGGAGCATCAGTTTTGTCGAGCCCAAGTTGCGAACCCTCAGGCGATCTAGCTCACGAAAGTTATCAACGAGGATCTCGCCGATACCTTGCTCAAGCGCAAAGTCAAGCTCGCGTTCGGTCTTGGCATTGCCATGCAAGTGGCAGTGTGAAGCGGGAATCCCGGCTAGAAGCGCAGCTCGTAGCTCCCCTTCACTCGCCACATCAATATCGTAACCCTCCTCGTGAGCGATGCGGAGGATCATTAGAATCGAATTCGCCTTGCTGGCATACGAGAGTCTCGTAGCCGAGTATGCCGCCGCGAAGGCTTCACGATAACGCCGCAGTCTTGACCGGAAGGCGGCCTCACTGACGACATATAGGGGAGTCCCGAATTGCTCCGATAAGCCGACCGCCGAGGAGTCATCCAGGACAAAGCGATCGTCAAGCATTGAGTCCATTTTAGCCTCATAATTGAGGCCATGAAGCGGCTGGCTATCCTTGGCGCGACCGGTAGTATCGGTACTCAGGCTCTGGATATTGTCAGCCAACATCCTGAACGACTCCGCGTGACCGCGATGGCCGCGTTTGCAAACCAGTCTTCGCTGGAGCACCTCGCCTCCCGGCACAACTCGCCCAGATTGGCTTTGGCATCAAAGGGCCTTGAGCCTCTTATTGAAATGGCCCAGGCTGACGACGTGGACATGGTCGTTGTCGCCATTTCTGGGGCGGCTGCGCTCCTTCCGACGATCGCGGCCATCGAAGCAGGCAAGGAGGTCGCTCTCGCGACCAAGGAAGTCTTGGTTGCCGCTGGCGAACTGGTCATGCCCCTTTGCCAAAAGCATGGCGTTAATCTCATTCCTATTGACTCCGAACACAGCGCCATTTTTCAGTGTCTTCGCGGCTACCGGCACGACCAAATTCGCACTTTGACGTTGACGGCGAGCGGTGGCCCGTTTCGAGGGCGCAAGAGCCTCGAAGGCATCACCGTCGAGCAAGCCCTAAATCACCCGACCTGGCGTATGGGTGGCAAGATTACGATTGATAGCGCAACCCTCATGAACAAGGCGCTTGAGATGATCGAAGCGAAGTGGCTGTTCGATATTGCAATGGATCAAGTCAAGGTCTGCGTTCACCCGCAAAGTGTGCTCCACAGTTTGGTCGAGTTCCATGACGGCTCCATGCTGGGTCAACTCGGGTGGCCCGATATGCGTCTACCCATTCAGGTCGCCCTGCTCTGGCCGGATAAGGTTCCCAATCAAATGAGACCGTGGAATCCGGTGGAGACGCCAAGTCTCACATTTGAATCCCTGGATGAGACAGTGTTTCCATCCCTAGGTATGGCTCGAGAGGCCGAGAGGCTAGGCGGCACCGCTCCAACCGCATTCAACGCGGCCAATGAGGCGGCGGTCGCCAGGTTCCTGAAAGGAGAGATCGGATTCACGGAAATCTTTAGGACCGTGGAACGGGCCTTGCACCATCACGTAGTAAACTCATTGTCTCTGGATTCAATTCTAGCGGCGGACGCGGAAGCTCGGCGATTTGTACATGGATAGCGTTCAAACTTTCATGCAGTATGCGTGGTCTGGGATCAATTTCCTGCTCATCATCACGCTCTTGGTTTTCGTGCACGAACTTGGGCATTATCTTGCCGCCAAGGCGACGGGCATGCATGTGGACGCCTTTGCCGTCATGGTGGGAGGAATCCGAAAGACCAACCTTGAAGCGGGACTCAGGAAAAGTCTCGTCTCCAGTAAGGTCGTCGGGGCCTTGTACGGCCTCGCGCTCCTAGGCTCTGCGCTCGCTGCCATACAAAACTTGCCTACTGTCTACGCGGTTGGGCTTGGGTTGGTAGCCTTTGTCTTCCCAGTCTGGATCGCGTCCAGAATCGGCAAACTGTATCGAATGCATATCATTCGGTGGCTTAAGCCGCTGGTGGTCGCCTACGCCGTTGCATGGGCCATCCTTTGGGTTGCCACACGCGGCATTGGGTTTTCGCGCCCAGCTGATTTCTTGCTCATGTCCTTCTATGCCAGCGTGATTGGCTTGCTCTCGCTGTACTATGCCCCCCTTTCCAACCGCCTCGAAGAGGGGAAGATGGGCTACGGCAGCATTGCTGATGAAGGCGAACCCATTGAAGTCAGATTCAGACCCTTGGCTTCCTTCACTTCAAAAGCAGGCACCGAGTTTAGTTTGCTCGTTCTCCCACTCGGTGGCTTTGCGAGAATGCGAGGGATGGAGCCCCATGCGGATGGCTCGGAAATCCACGTCGAAGGAGGTTTCTACTCCAAGCGGCCGATCGCGCGACTACTGGTACTGTTTGCCGGCCCCTTGTTCAGCATCTTGTTAGGTTGCCTTCTGTTCTTCATCTCGTTTGCGGCCTATGGCGAGTGGAAGGCAGTGGACAAGCCAACTCTTGCTCGGCTGAGTAGCGATGGCGCAGCGGCAAAAGCCGGCCTCAAAGAAGGCGACAAAGTGCTCAAGATTGCGGGCAAAGTGCCCCAAACTTTCTATGATATTGTCCTTGCTATCCGTGATTCGAAAGGTAAACCCATTTCGATTAGTTATCAGCGGGGCGCGAAGACCGGAACGGTGACGGTAACGCCGGTGCTGGAAGCCGCCCCATCTCCTGTATTGGGCCCCGGAATGGAACTTTCAGGCGAAGCCAAGCGCCAGTACAAGCTTGGTGCCAGCCCGCCCGTTGAAAACTTGCCGGTTCCAGTTGCTACCGCCGCAACTCGTGCGGCGATGGCACCCATTCTTTATGCGACGGAACTTGGAGGCCTATTGCGAACGCCCGAGCGGGCAGCCGAAAGTCTTTCGGGTCCGGCGGCGATCGCAAAGGAGACCCATAGCGCGAGCCAAGCCGGATCGCAGTCGCTCTTGATTTTAGCTGCGGTGCTCTCCACGAGCCTAGGCTTTATGAACCTACGTCCCATCCCACCATTAGATGGCGGTCAAATGGTCGTTGCGGTCATAGAGATGTTTCGCCGAGGAAGGCGTCTAAGCATGGAAACTCAGGCGACTCTTACGACGGTGGGTATGGGCTTAGTGATGATGCTCATGATCCTCGTTTTCAGCCAAGATGCTGGCCGTCTCTTAGGCGGTAAGTAAAGCTGTTGACTGCACCCGTTCCATCAGCGAAACATAGGCCTGCCTTTGAATCTCGGCGGCGTAGAGCTTGAGTGATGTACTCTTCGCTTGCTCGGGGCTCGGCGGATTGTTCAGTAGCTCCAATGCTGCCATTGCCCAAGCCTCCCCATTGTCGCTGGATTCGGCAACGAAACTCCCAAACTCTCCTGAGGTCTCCTGAATGGGGCCATTCTGATCTGCGACGACCGGCACACCTCGCATGACGGCCTCAGCGCCGACGCTTCCCGATGCATCCACCGAAATCGAAAGAACGGCACCAACGCCCTTGAATTTTTCCGTTCGGTCGTGACTAGGAGGCGAAAACTCCGCTCGGCCCAGATCCGGCCATTCGTGGCCCCACCCCTCAATTCGCACGGGAACACCTAGCCTGAGCAATTCTTCAACCGCAGGCCGGCCGAACTCTGGAGGCGTCTGCAGTACCAGCACCATCTTGCCTAGGGGGCCTTGGCGAACCGAGGAAACCGGCGGGGGATAGCCCACGGAACTGAGCCCGATCCGGTTTCGATAGTGGTTGGACAGGAACTTTGATATGCAGACCACTTGATGGGCATGAATGAAGGCATCCCGATTCTCCCAACCGAACTCCCAAGCCGTCGCCAAAACGCGGGATGAACAATTACGGGCGAGCCGCACAACTTCAGACACGCCACGCTCGCCACCTGCATAGACTATGAGCTGTGGGCGGAAGTCCCGGATGAGACGTTGGCCATGACTTACAAAAGTACGGATGTCTGTCGCTTCAACTGAGTTGTTATGAGCTGCTGTACAGATGAGGTTTCCGTTGACCTGTCGGTCTGTGTACATAACCAAGGATCGTGATCCCGAACGGAATCGCCCCGCCCCCGTGACCCCGACCGCACGTAGCTCTTCTGTAAAGTCAATGGGACCGCCAAGGACTCCCCCCGAAAGACTAGTAACGTTGTGACCGGCTTCCGCAAGCCAATGTGAAAGGGTGCGCAATCCTCTTGCCGTCGGGTTCGACGGGTCCAAGGAACAAGGCCAACTCACGAAGAGCGCGCGCACCTGAAGATTCTAGTTCATTTGCGAGGTAATAAGCCACAGTTGCTACAGAACCTTCGTAGCTCCTAAAGTGCGACAATGTTGTAGCCATTGTCAATGTAAATAACTTGGCCCGTTACGCCCTTACTCAAGTCACTCATGAGGTACACGGCTGACCCACCCACTTCAGCTTGCCCGAAGGGAGAAGCCAACAAGCCCATTTCTTGAACGTGTTCGATCATTTTGCTCAGGTCCTTGACACCACGGGCGGCGACCGTATTGATGGGGCCCGGCGACAGGGTGTTTACCCGGATATCTCTCGTCCCGAGATCTTTGGCGAGGTACCGGACGGCCGACTCGAGCGCTGCTTTGGCTACACCCATCACATTATAGTTGCTGGCGGCCCGGGAAGAACCAAGATAGCTCAGAGCCATGACCGAACCTCCGTCGGTAATGAGGGGCTCTAGGACCCGACATAGGGCAATCAGGGAAAA
>JADLGZ010000183.1 GCA_020849075.1 Fimbriimonadaceae bacterium
ATCAACTTTGATCTCGATGCTGCCATCAGCAGCGATCCTAGCAAGATCTTCGCCGGAACGACAGGCTATGACGGCGACGGCGGACTGGCCCTTTCGATGAGCCAACTCCGTGCCCAAAAGCTTTCAGACCTCGGTGACCGTACTTTCTCCGACTTCTACTCAGCAAGTGTCAGCGGGTTAGCTAATGACATTGGCCAGGCCAAAGCCCAGACCGAAACATTCGGATCTATCCTCGACCAGATCAGCGCTCAAGCCGACAGTATCAGCGGTGTGAGCATTGATGAGGAGATGGCGGACCTTATGCGCTACCAAAGAAGTTACCAAGCAGCCGCCAGAGTTCTAACGATCTTGGATCAAACAACCGAAGATATTATCAATATGATGGCCCGGTAGTATCGCCGGCACTGAGGCACTATGCGCATTACGACTGGACAACTCTTTGAAAGTAACCGGAGAAACGTTCAGGCCAACTTCGCCGAGATGGCGAAGTGGCAGGCGCAGCTTGCCTCCGGTAAGCGTATGCAGATACTGAGCGACGACGCTCCTCAAAGCGCACTCCTCCTTCGGCAGAAGGGTATTCGATCCGCGATTGAGCAATACGATAGGAACTTGCGGAATGCCACCGGATACCTTGGTCAAAGTGAAGTTGCCCTGACCGAAATCCAGTCCATTCTGAATAAGGGCTACGAGATCGCCATCCAGGGAGCGACGAGCAGTCTAGATCAGGCCGCTCGCCTCTCGCTTGCAGACCAAGTCACTCAAATGCAGCAGCGCATGAAGGATCTTGCAAACGCCCGTGGAAATGAAGGCCAATACCTGTTTGGGGGAATGTCAAACACATCCGCCCCTTACCTACTATCGGGCAGCACGCTCACCTATGTGGGCGATACCGGGGATATCCGGGTCGAGACTTCACCGGGACAGACCATGAAAGTCAACATTACTGGCGGCGAAGACTTCACAAACGCCTATGCGGCTCTTGAAAGCCTCAAGAGCAACCTCATTGGCGGCCAACCTGGGGTCATCTCGGGGACCAACGTGGGTGAGCTTCAGACCCAATCAGCACGATTTAGCCAACTCCGCGCGGAAGTCGGAGTTGCCATGCAGCAGGTGAACAGCCAAAAGAGCGGAAACCAGCGGCGTATGGACGAACTCACGGAAGGGATCAGCAATATCGAGGACGTGGACGTTACCGTTGCCGTTACCGAGCTTAGCCGAGCGCAAACCGCGTACCAGGCAGCTCTGGCCGTCAGCGCGAACGGGTTTAGCCTCAGCTTGATGGACTACCTCCGATGACGACCAATCAATCTTTAACCACTCGCTTTGGGACAATCGAGTTTGAAGCGCTTGACATTGTGACGATGAGCGACGGGGTACTCGGTTTTGCCCAATGCACCGAGTTTCTCATCCTACAACACAAGGAGGGTTCTCCCTTCCGGTGGTTCCAATGCATTAACGCCCCAGAAGTAGCGTTTCTCGTCGTGGAACCCACTCACTTCATAAGGGATTACGTTCTGCAAGTTCATCCCAGCCAGCTAGAAACCATTGGCCTCACCGACCCAACAGCTTCGCTGGTCTATACTATCGTAACCATACCGAGGGGGAATCCCGAGGGAATGACGCTAAACCTAGCGGGTCCCATTGTGATCAATGCCGCAAACCGTCAGGCGAAGCAACTGGTGCTTGATGACCCGAGGTGGCCATTGAAGTATCCAGTCATTCCACCGGACGCGAAAGCCGCGTAACCTGAGGGACGGCCAAGGAAGGCAATCCAAAATGCTGGTTCTGACACGAAAGGTCAATCAAAGCATCATCATCGGTGATGAAGTTGAGGTCGTCGTCCTTGAGGTTCGGGGCGAGCAAGTACGCATTGGGATAAAAGCTCCCAAGTCAGTCGGTGTTCATCGTAAGGAGATCTATGACCAGATCAAGGATGAGAATGTGCTGGCCTCCGAGATTAGTCCCGAAGATATCCCCGACTAATTCCGTCAACTATCGTCGTGCGGCTACGAGCATGTTTCGCCACTTCGGGTTACGAAGGTCATCCGTTGCAACCCCGTGATTATTCACGCTTGAGTGGACGAAAAAGCCATTGCCGAGGTACAGGCCGGTATGCCCAATCTTCCCGCGCTTTCGATCCCAGAAGTAAAGCCGGTCACCTGCTTGCAGGTCCTCTAATCGCTCAATCTTAAGTCCAACCTTTGCCTGTTCCGCCGCGGTACGCGGCAGTTTTTCCCCGATCTTCCCGAACAGTTGTTGCACGAATCCACTGCAATCTATGCCGTTGTTCAGGCTGTTTCCGCCCCAGACATAGGGAGTGCCCGTGTAGCGAAGCCCGTACTGGGCGATTTGGGCCTTGGCGTTGCTACCGCTCGAGACTGAAGAACCGCTTCGAGAGACCGAGCTACCCGTTGTACGACCGCTGGTTGGCACCGTTGCCGCCGAAGTCACATTGTATGGAAGCACCGCCAGCTTGGACGTTCGAATATAGCCAAGACGCCCGTTCTCCATCACTACGGGGGTGTAGGTCCCAGTTGAAGAACGAACGATGAGATACTCGTATTGCTTTGCCCGATGGTAAACCCGGCTATTCGAAGTTGCCCGCGAGTAGATTGGTGTCGCATCCAGCGCCTGTCCCAATCGCCCAAGGACCTTGTCCTCGGCATAGACAAACGCAGGCATCGTTGCCAATGATAGAGCAACATAACGACCAAGAGTTCTCATAGACAGTGTCATTCTGGCACGCCCTTCAAGGGTTATAGACATTTTCGGCAGATCAAAGGGTTCGATTTAGGCCCGGACCAGCTCCAATGCCCGCAAAATCACCAAACCATCCGTGTTTCCCAGCCTCAAGCTGGCCGCCCGCTCCGGGTGCGGCATCATTCCCATAACATTACCTCTTGGGCTAACGACCCCCGCAATAGAGTTCATTGAACCGTTCACATTCTCAACATATCGAAATGCCACCTGCCCTTCTCCTTCCACCCTTGCTAAGGTTTCTGCATCAGCAATATAACGGCCCTCGCCGTGAGCGATGGGGATACGCAAGGTCTTCCCCTTCGCTTCACGAGTCCAACTCGCGTCCGATTCGGTCGTCAGAAACACATCTTGGCAAAGGAACTTCTCGTGCTCGTTCTGCATGAGGGCGCCGGGCAGTAGGCCAGCCTCAGTCAAAACTTGAAACCCATTGCACACGCCGAGAACCGGACAACCCGCCTCCGCAAGGCGGTTGACTTCACCCATGATGCGCGACCGCGCGGCCATCGCTCCACAGCGCAGATAGTCGCCGTACGAAAATCCACCGGGCACAAACGCTGCATCAAATCCATCTAGGCTCCCCGAATCATGCCAAACGTATTCGGCTTTCAGGCCCATATCATTCAAGGCGTGAAAGGCATCCTGATCGCAATTGCTACCGGGAAACCGGATGACTGCGACCTTCATGCGATGACCTCATAGCGATAGTCCTCAATCACTGGATTCGCCAAAAGCTTGTCGCACATTTCATTTATTCGGTCATCCGTCGCATCGGTTAACTGAACCTCGATCATCTTCCCGATCCGCACGCCCTGCACTTCGCTGAAGCCCAGCTTTTGCAATGAACCCGCTACGGTCCGCCCGGCCGAATCCAAGAGTGAGGGCTTCAGGGTCACATAGATGCGAACAGTGGCCATACCATAGTTTGGCAGAGGCAACGCGGAAATCGCCAATCACGTAAGCTGTTGATGATGCGACTTGGGATTTCTCTGCTCATCCTCTTGGTCACCTGCCTCACCGCCGCGAAGGCCTTACTCGTGACCACAATTTCATTTGCCGGTACACCGGTGGGCACGAATACGACGACCATTGAGGACGATGGACAGTTCTTAAGCAAAAGTGAGATCCAACTCGGTTCGGTTAGCCTACAGGAAGAAGTAAGGTCCACCTTCATCAAGGGTCATTTTGGAGCGTTTGACGTGACCCATAAGCAAGGCGAGCGCACTGTGCATATCAGGCTCAAAGGCCGTGAGGTCACGATCACGGAAGGCAAGTCAACCACGACCAAAACACTCTCCCGCGAACCGAAGACTTTCTTTGCAAACTTCCATCCCCAACTCGCCCGGACCTTAAGCGACCATAAATCCGCCGCAGGCTCTGCGGATACCGAGATCTTCCTGCTGGATAATGTCACCTTCGTTAGTGCCAACGTGTCCGTTCGCCCAAACCGGATCGTAAAGCAGGACGGTACACCATTTAGTGCCGACTTCTACGAGCTAAACCTACAGGGACTCAAGATTGATCTCGGGATTGACCCTCGCAGCGGCTGGGTTCTCGGGATGAACGTCCCCAGCCAACGGGGGAGTTACCTCCTCAAAGGTGTGGAAGATCTCTTCATTGATCCTCTGAGTAAGGTCCCAGAGCTCAGCCAGCCTACTCACACTGCGGTCACCGAACCTTATGAACTGTGCCTGATGCGCGACGGGACTCCTCTTCGCGCCACAGTGGTACGGCCACGTGAACCCGGCAAGTACCCAGCAATCCTGGTTCGCACGCCCTATGGGCGCGGTGCGATGGCCGACTACTATGGTTCCATCTTTACAGCTCGAGGCTATGTTGTCGTGGCTCAAGATGTCCGCGGCATGGGTGGCTCCCTGGGCGATTGGGATCCATTCATGAACGAGCGTAAGGATGGATACGACACCGTTCAATGGGTAGCCAAACAGCCTTGGAGCGATGGCAATGTAGGTATGATCGGGGGAAGCTACGTCGGAATGGTCCAGTGGCAAGCCGCCGTTGAGCAACCTCCCGCTCTCAAGTGCATCATCCCGCAGGTCTCTCCGCCCGACCCCTTCTACAACATCCCCTTCGATCACGGCGCGTTTATGCTTCGTCCGAATGCTTGGTGGACCAAGATCGTGTCGAAAAGGGACACCGACATGTCAAGTGCCGGAGACTTGTCGGCGGACCCCAAGAAGTTCCTTGGCTTACCTCTCTCCACCATTGACAACACCGCAATCGGGTTTGATGTCCCTTTCTGGGATCGCTGGCTGGCCCGGGATACCGCTGATCAGTGGGCCGGTGCAAATTATCAAGCTGACCTCTCAAAAGTTAAGATTCCCGTGCTCATGGTCAGCGGTTGGTGGGACGGTGACTTAGCGGGAACCACCATGAACTGGGACATCTTGCGCCGAGCAGGCCATGATCAACGCTGGCTGATCATGGGCCCATGGGTTCATGCCTTCAACACGAGCACGAAGGTTGCCGACGAAGACTATGGTTCAGAAGGGGTGCTTGAGCTAGACTCGGTCTATCTTCGCTTCTTCGACACCTTCCTAAAGGGCAAATCAGTACATTTTGAGGACCGGTCTCGGGCCCAAGTCTTTCTGACCGGTTCAAACGAGTGGCGCGGGATGAATGACTACCCCCATAAGCTTGCCCAAGAGAGGCGATTAGTCCTCTCCAGTAAACGAGATGCGCGCAATGCACGGAGCGATGGAACGCTTGGGGATGCACCCGGCATCGGCGAAAGTACGATCACTTACGATCCAGCGAATGTCATCGCCAAGTCAAATTTGAACCCGGAGTCCAGCTTTACCTTCAGGTTCGATGATCTGCAGGGAGACGAACTCTTTTTCAAGACCGCCCCCATGACCCAACCGTTGGATATTGCCGGCCCGATCAACTTAGAGTTTTCCTTCAAGTCTACAGCGCAAGATTGCGACTTCTATGCCTTTCTGGTGGACATTACGAAGAATGGCCTCCCACGGTTAATCCAGCAAGGCGGGAAGATTCGAGCCAGTTATTTGCACAGCATGGACCAAAGGAAGCCCCTCGTTCCGGGCCAAATCTATCGCGCTAAGATCTCCCTTTGGGATGTCGCCCATGAGTTCAAACCTGGGCATCGGATCGGGTTAATCATCTCCTGCAACCTTTTCCCTAACTTTGATCGGAATCTAGGATACGCCGAGGCGCCTCTGACGGCAACTAGGATGCGCAAGAGCGTTCAGACCGTCTTCCACAATCAGGACCACCCTGCTTTCCTTTCGTTTCAAGTTCTACCCCCGCTTGACTAGGTACCCTCAAGGTGATGAGCCATGCGATTGTCCTCTCCCGCGACTCCAACCAAGCCCTGGGAATAGGGCAATTCGCCATTGACTTCTTGGCCAAGGGTAATCCCAGTCAAGCTGTATTGGAGCGAACGAGCCTGTTCCATACGGATTCCGTCTTGTGTGGGCTGAGCGCTCTTGCCCTTGCAACGAACGCACCCACGCTCTTGCGCGAAGAAGCGCTGTCCTACCCATCCGCCGACCCTGAAGCCAGCGCTTTCGTATTCGGAAGCAACCAGCAGGTCATGCCTGAGAAAGCGGTTGTTGCCAACTCAGCCGCCGTCCGCGAATGGGACAGCAATGGAACCAACTTTGGCTATAACCCAGCCCTCGGCCATACAGCAGGCGAGTTTGGTCACAACGACTTCTACCCAGTCGTCATTGCGGCATGCCAGCAGAAGGGCCTTGATGGGGCGACCGCCCTTCGAGCTATGGTTGCCCTTGATGAAATTCGGGGCCGGCTTGCCGAAGTATTCAGCCTCAAGACTTACAAGCTCGACCATGTCGTCCACGGAGCGATCGGCAGCGCGGCGGTTTACGGAGCACTGCTTGGGGCAACGGCCGAGCAGATTGAGATGGCAATCGGGATGTTCGTGGCCCACTACATTCCTTGGCGAGCTATTAGAGCAGGCAAGCAACTCAGCGACAGCAAGGGCGCGAGCGCGGCAATCAGCACCGAAGCAGCAATCCTCTGTATGCGGCGAGTGCTCAGGGGGTTCATCGGACCCAGAGACATCTTTCGGAATCCTGAAGCCATCTGGCGCTTTTTTGAACCTACCACCTCGGGTGCAGAGCGTTGGAAGGAAAGCGGAGACTCACCGTTTGACCTCCACCTAAGCCTCAAGGGTGATGATTTTAGCGTCATGGGGATGCACTTCAAGCTGGGCCTCTATGAGCACCAATCTGCTGGCGCCCTGCAGGGTCTCATTTCACTTCTAAAGGATAATCCGGCCCTCCTAACGGAAGGTGCCATTGAACGGATCGTCATCAAGGCCTACGAACCAGCATTCGGCATTATTGGGAACCCAATGAAGCGCGACCCGCGCACACGTCAAAGTGCCGATCACTCTATGGTCTATATCGTCAGCTCACTGCTACGAAAGGCCCAAGAGAACCCGGACGCGATAACGCATGCCGCGAGCGAAAACGATATATGGAAGGCCCTGATGCTAATGCCTCTTGACTTTCATGCGGATGCGATCTTCAATCCCGCCACCCGGGCACTGATGGAGAAGTTTGAGTTTGAGCACGGCGGACCAGACTATGACGCCAAATATCCAGATGGTATTCCGACCTCAATCACAATTCAATCTGGGGGCCAGCAATTTGATAGCGGGCTAGTCATGTATCCAGCGGGACATGCCCGAAACACCACAGCGGACTTGCGGGGAATCCTTAACCATAAGTTTGGACTCATGGGTGAGATTGCCTTTCCCGACGATGCTGACGTTGCCGCCCTCATCGAGGGGCTTGAGAATATTGAGTCCATTAGCTCGTTTGACATGCCGGGCTACTACGACCTACCGATCGCAAGCCGTCCTGGCTATGAGTAGATCTAGTCTCGACTCAATTCTGCAATCTCGCCACTATATCGCTCCTTGATCACTCGCCTCTTTACCTTCAGCGACGGAGTCAATTCGCCTCCTTCAATGGTGAAGGCGGCATTAATGAGCTTGTATCGCTTTAACTTCTCGAAATTGGCAAGAGTTCCGTTCACACGGTGGACTTCCTTCTTTATCAGGGCCTTCACTGCGTCATCCTCTATTGCCGCCGC
Organism: Fimbriimonadaceae bacterium; assembly: GCA_020849075.1. GTDB lineage: Bacteria > Armatimonadota > Fimbriimonadia > Fimbriimonadales > Fimbriimonadaceae > JAFLBD01. Next base: position 7,861 of record JADLGZ010000183.1, read on the forward strand.
CGGGTCCTGGGGAGAGTTTGGTAGGGCTTGTCCCACCGCGGCAAAATCAGGAATCACGAGCCCGCAAACATACTCCATTCCATCACCCAGAAGTACGGCCTCAGCAATATAAGGCGACTCCTTTAGCTTGTTCTCAATGGGCTGCGGAGCCACATTCTTGCCGTTTCCAAGCACCAACAAGTCCTTCTTGCGATCGGTGATCACCCAATGACCGCTGGGTAACTGCTCACCTATATCCCCCGTATGGAACCATCCATCGGAATCAATTGCTTCGGCGGACGCTTCCGGAAGCTTGTAGTATCCCTTCATCACCCAATGGCCGCGGATCAGAATCTCACCGTCTTCGGCCATTTTCATTTCCGCACCGGGAAGAGGCATCCCCACCGTCCGATATCGATTGTCGTCAATAGGATTGAAGCACATCCCGCTTGAGGTCTCAGTTAGCCCATAACCCTGCAATACTAAGACACGGAAAGCGCCAAAGAACTCCGCGACCTGCGGCGGAAGCGCTGCCCCTCCACTCGCAAAGAACCGGAAGCGACCTCCAAGTCTGGCCCTCACCTTTTCACCCACTAACCGGTCCGTGAGCCAAAAGAGCGGGGCGAATTCACCCTTGAATCGCTTCACACCTTGAGCCAAACCAAGACGAAAAATCCTCTGCTGAAGCGGACGCTGCTTGGCAACTCCGTCCATGATTCGTCCGCGAAATGCTTCTAGGAATCGCGGCACCGCACACATGACGGTGGGACGAATCCGCAAGAAGTCGTTTGCGAGCGTCGCGTAAGACTGCATATAGCCAACAGTCGCTCCTACGCAGGTGGGTAGGAAATGCCCATCCGTTCGCTCATATACATGGCTTAGGGGTAAGAAACTAAAGAACGTATCCTCATCCGAAATGGGGAAACCCTTGATAACGTTCTGCACGGCAAACACGAAATTGTGGTGCGTTAAGATTACGCCCTTGGGGTTTCCTGTGGTCCCACTGGTATAGATGATAGTCGCCAAGTCATCCATCTTCACTTGATCAAGCTGGCTCTGCTGCCAATCGGCGTCCGGCGTAGTGA
>JADLGZ010000184.1 GCA_020849075.1 Fimbriimonadaceae bacterium
ACGACCGTGGACCAAATCATCCTCGCCGCACCAAGAGGCTTTTGCGCCGGGGTTGCGTATGCCATTGAGGTCGTAGAACTGGCCCTGCAGGTCCATGGTGCGCCGCTGTATGTACGGCATGCGATTGTTCACAACGAATTCGTTGTGAAGAGCTTTGAGCAGCGAGGGGTGATTTTTGTGGAGGCGATTGACGAGATCCCGGAAGGCATGCCGGTCGTTTTCTCGGCCCATGGAGTTTCGCCTGAAGTTCGTGAGCAGGCCGCGGACCGCAAACTCCTCATCATTGATGCCAGCTGCCCGCTCGTCATCAAAGTGCACAACGAAGCGAAGCGATATCGAGCCCGGGATTACCATTTCATCTATATCGGCCATCAGGGGCACGTGGAGGCCGAAGGCACCATGGGTGAGGCGCCGGGCCGGATGGTGTTAGTGGAGACGCCAGGAGATGCCGAAGCTTTACAGATTCCGCATTATGAAAAGCTAGCCGTGCTCACCCAGACGACCCTGAGCGTGGACGAAGTGAATGCGACGATGGCGGTGCTTAGGCGGCGGTTTCCGCACTTGGAGACCCCGGCTAAGGAGGACATTTGTTATGCTACGACAAACCGGCAGGCGTCGGTAAAGGAATTGGCGCGGGAGTGCGACCTTGTCCTTGTCGTTGGCTCGACGACGAGCAGTAATTCCAATCGCTTGCGTGAAGTGGCGGAGGCGCACGGAGCAACAAGTTTCTTACTTATGTCGCCGGAAGAAGTCCAACCGGCGTGGGTCAACGACTTTCAGTCCATTGGGATCACGAGCGGGGCAAGCACCCCAGAGGCCTTGGTGGAGGCCATTACGGGGGAACTATTGCGTCTCCAACCCGGGGTTCCTGTGTCGGTTCTTGAGGCCGTTAAGGAAGACGTGCACTTTATGCCACCTCGAAATTTGATCGAGCTCTCTCGGCGGTAATAGTGACCTCAGAAGGGGGTGACCGAATTGCCCTTGAGTTCCAAATTGTAGGATCGACCAAGCACTCGCAGACCCTTGAGCTTCATGCTCTTCCACTCGGCGGGGAGGTGGGGGGTGCAACTCAGCCACCAACCGGCCTTCAGGGGTACTTTCCATGCGGCGCCTTTGGGTTCAAAGGGATCCATACGCAGTCCGGCGAATCCATAGAGCACGGTTTGTAAGCATCCTCCGGCACCCGTGGTGAAGTAGGTGACATCCTTGGAGCGCTTTTCGCTGAAAAGTAGCAGGGGATGGTGGGTGAAGTCACGCCATGATTTCTGCCAAGTCGCATAGGCCCTTTCTGGATCGCCGAGACGGGCCCAGATGGTGGCGTGGACACTGTCACTCATTGCGGGGCCATTCTCAATGACTTTGTCGCCAAAGCGGTTCATCAGGATAGCCGCTTCCTTTTCAGCTTCCGGGAATTGCAAGGGGTAGATGGCTAAGACGGCGGCTGCTTGCTTATAGCTCTTGACGGGGTCGCCATCGTAGGAGAGGAGCGATTTGTTGTCACGGGGAAGCTTAAATGCTTCCTTGCCGAGGGCTAGGTTAGCGACGATGTTCGTGTAGAGGTCATTGTCACCGGTGTGAAACTCATCCGGGCTCATCGTGCCCTTGAAGTCCGGGCCGCTGGCCCGATCGGTGTAGAACTCGCCTACCGCCTTGCGGACTCTTGCGGCGTCGGCGGGTTCAACTAAACCCAGGGCCGCGGCGTGTTGGATCGCGAAAGATACCGTGCCCGAAATATGGTGCTGAAATCGGCTGTCGCCGGGGACGGTCTCACGACCGGAAACGCTAGACTCCCATGGAAACATGACAGCATTGGGTTTGGTTGGCCCATGCCCTAAGGATTGGCCGTTTCCGATTGGGCGTCCGGCTTTCACCCAGGCCAAGTAGTTCTGCCGCGCCCCATTCATTTTATCTAGGCGATAGAGGGGGATCGTAGCAGCGGCATCGGGGTCAAGCAAGCAAAGGGCAGGGAACACCCAGACATCGGCATCCCAAAAAACATGGCCAAAATACTGCCGACTGGAGAGCCCGAGTGGGCTAATCGCATGCTCATTTTGGGGCTGTATTGCCGTTCGGAGATAGAAAATGAACGACCGAATCGCCTGCTGGTCCTCAACTGGGCCATCTATTTCAATATCGGTCTTCCAGAAATCCTCCCAGTACAACTTGGCGCGATCCACAAGAGTATCAAAATCATCAGGAGGCGGGGCCCCGCCATCGAAATCCTTCGGGATGTAGTACGTTTGGTTAAACTCGTCCTCTAGATACTTATCCCGAGCGGTACCTTGGGACGAGTCCTTGGCCTTCATGGACCATTGTTCGCCGTAAACGGGCGCGCCGTAAGGGTCAACGACCGCTTCGCGCTCAACCAGGATTTGCCGCTTGCGGTCTTGGTTCATCCAGGTGGTTCTCAGGATGCCCGTGCGCATGTCCAACTCTTGCCGGTAGAGAGTTGAAGTGGCTGGGTCGTACGGCGGGGGCGCCTCGCGGCTGGAGTACCAATGGTTAATGGGGATGATCCGCTCCTCACCCTGTGGTTCATAGGAATTTAGGCTAAATGCTGGGAGTTCGGTGCCGCTCAGGAGTACTGGGCTCCCGAATCGGGACAAGCGGACTCCGACTTGGCCATTCCAGAGAAGGGCGGGCGTTGCCCCGTTGGGGTCGGTGGTAGATAGAACCCAAGGATCAACGCCATTCGTGGAACCGGAGGCCGCCTGGCGATGGCTGGTGCTCGGCTGGCAACCCACCACGACCAGACCGGCAGCGGCGAGCAAGGTTAGGCCCCTCACACCCTTGCACGTGCCGCGTCAAGAACCGCACGCACGTTCCAGTCATTGGCTTCGAGGAAGTCCTGTGCCTCAACTTCGGTGAGGTTGCTGAGCTCGCGGACGATGCGTACGCAGCGCTCTTTGAGCTTTTGGTTCTTGGCCTTCACGTCCACCATGAGGTTCTCGATCACTTTGCCATTTAGGACCATTGCGATGGTGCTAATGCGATTTAGGACTAGCTTTTGCGCAGTACCGGCCTTGAGGCGAGTGCTTCCGGTAAGAACTTCTGGTCCTGTCTCTAAAATGATGGCGTGGTCGGCTTCCTTCAAGAGGGGAGCCTCCTTGTTATTTACAATGGCGCAGGTCCAGATTCCCTTAGCGCGAGCGTGGCGGATGCCCCCGATCACAAATGGGGTGCGCCCGCTTGCAGCAAGGCCGATGACGACATCATTTCGGTCGGCATCCAGTTGGTTGAGCAAAGTGATGGGCGCGGTGGGATCATCTTCGGCGTCCTCTACCGCTTGTCCCATCGCAGCATCACCACCGGCATGAATGGCCACAAACCGATCAGGGTCAATGCCAAAAGTCGGCGGCATCTCGGCGGCATCAACCGCCGCGATTCTCCCGGACGTTCCGGCACCGAGGTAAAGGACTCGCCCCCCCGAGCGAATGGCCTCGGCGGCGTGCTCAGCGGCGACGGCAATCGGGCCTTCGGCTGCGTTGAGGGCTCGAAAGACCGCCATTTCCTCCTCGTTCATCAATCGAACCATTTCTTGGGCGGACATGCGGTCTAGCCCATAGGAGCGGGGGTTTCGTTTTTCGGTACTCATGAGTTTGCGAGGGATTGAGCCAGCTTCATTGCGCCCTGTAGGGGGCTGAGGCGTGGACGGTAGGTTGGGGTACGAAGGAGCATGGTGAAGAGCTTTGGGACAAAGGGCGAAGCCTCCCAAAATCCACCTGAGAGATAAATCTTGAACTGCCGCTCAGGGAAACCTTGGGCGTGCATATGCTGCAATGTGAGATCTGCCAGAGCCTGCATTGCTTCCGCAAGGATACTCTGGCAGGACTCATCTCCGTCGGTCGCCAAAGCGGCCGCGATGCTGCCGACCTTGGCGATCTCAGTCTGGGGCGAAGGAGTGGCATAAATCGCTGCAAGCCAGGTTTGGATGCCGCCGTACCCATACTCAGCATCTAACTTCTGCTGGAGCCTCGGGAGTTCCGCGCCAGATACTAGAAATCGAGAAAGGGCGGTTCGCCCGGTATGGAATCCGCTGCCGACATCCCCGATGAGAGGACCGCCG
>JADLGZ010000185.1 GCA_020849075.1 Fimbriimonadaceae bacterium
GAAGACTTAGGCAAGGCGATTCAGAAGGTGTCGTCCGGATTCTTGGACAACCGAGTTTTGGTAACGGAGATGACCACCAAAGAGAGTGCCCCCTTGCTCCGTCCGACACGGGCCAACATCATGCGGTGGTTTGACGAAGTTGGAAAGAAAGCCACCAGCAGTGACATTGTGATGGTGTTCTTTGCCGGCCATGGTATGGATAAGGTTGGATCGAAGTCGGGCTACTTCTTCCTTACCTCGGAGGCCGACCCAATGGCGCTAACCGATGCCAACGTTGGCAATGTAAGTATCTCTGGCGAAGACCTGGAAGCAAAGCTTCGGGCCATGCCGGCTAACAAGCAAATCGTCATCCTCGACACATGCCACTCAGGAGCCGCAGCAACGAATCTCGTTGGATCAGATCGAAGCGTCAGCGGAGACTATCAGCGGGCATGGGACTCCATTCGACAAGCGACCGGCACCTGGATGCTTGCTGGTGCCGCCGCGGATCAATTGAGCTACGAGAGCCCAAACGTTGACCACGGAATGTTAACCTATGCCCTCCTCGAGGCAATTGATAAGGCGAGTTCCGATGGGTTACGTCCGGGCCAATCGGGCGAGTTGTTCGTGGATGTTGAGCGATGGCTGACCTATGCCGCCAACCGGGTCGAGTCTCTCAAGAACGAAGTGGGGCTACCCGGTATCCAGCGCCCGCTGTTCAAGCGAGCCGCTGGCGGTACGTCGTTCGACATTGGAGTGCTTAACGAAAAGGATCGGGGTGCCTTGGGGTTGAAGCCACCCTTACCGGTAGTTATTGTTGGCCCATTCGAGCTTGAGCAGGAAGATCCCGAGACCCTTGAGGACGCGTTACGGGACGAACTCGGCGATTCAACCAAGATCAAGGCATGGACTGATATCGCCAAGCACCCTAATGTCTATCGCGTCGCCGGTGACTACACCATTGATGGACTGCAGGTAAAAGTAAAGCTGTATATCCAAAGATTTGATGGGACTCAAAAGCGCACTACTCTCAAGACCCTGGAAATCACGGGTGTGCGAGGCAAGCCACGAAACTTAGCCCAAGCTCTGCGCTCAGCGATAGAGAACGAAATCTTGAGCCTAGAGTCTGCTAGAAACGCTCCGGACAAGCCATAACAAGTACAATCTGGGCGTGGCAGATACTAGCGATTTCAGGAATGGTTTGGCCTTCAATATGGAAGGCGAAACCTATATCATCTTGGAGTTCCAACATGTGAAACCGGGGAAGGGGGGCGCATTTGTTCGAACGAAGCTGAAGCGCATCAAGAATGGTTCAACTATTGAGAAGACCTTTCGCTCGGGTGAAAAGGTAGATGATGTCTACCTAGACAAGCGCGAGCTCTCATTCTTGTATGTCAACCAAGGTGACAATGAGGCCGTCCTGATGGACTTAGAGACATACGATCAGGTCCATGTCTCGATGGAAACCCTTGGCGACGGGAGCCAATTCTTGAAGGAAGAATCCAAGATCATTGGACTTTCGGTGGATGACCAATTCTTAACCTTTGAACTTCCGAACTTTGTGGAGCTTCAAATCGTCGAGGCAGAACCGGGAATCCGTGGCGACACTGCCAGCGGCTCCAGTAAAGGAGCTACCGTTGAGACAGGCGCGAAGGTACAGGTTCCCTACCATATCAACGAAGGGGATACGATCAAGCTGGATACTCGCACCGGGGCCTATATCGAGCGCGTCAACAAGAAGTAGCCAATGCAAAGGAACAGGGACGTCGAAGACTTCGTAGCTGGGCTTCAAGACCAAGTCTCGCGGTTAATGGTAACGGCGGGGGCCATTGGAACGGCCATTGGCGCTGGGTTCTTGTTCTACTACTTCTTCACGTTCTCCGCTGCCAATCCCGCCAACGTTTCCCAGGCTCACCAACTGATCGGATCATTCACCTTGTGGGGCGGCATCGCGGCCATGATCCTTGCCGTCGGCCTCTCCATCATATGGTGGGGAGAAGATATTCTCAGCATTATTCTTCTTTTGGCCTCTGGCGCCTTGTACCTCTCGCCTGTGTACTTGCCGATGATGGCGGGGAATCAGATCTCGCCCGTTGGAGTGGCATCCATGAACGGCCTCCAGCAAATCGGCGGCATGATGGGGATTGTCGCGATCTTGGTTACGGTCATTGATGTCGGGGGGCGAATGCGTACCCGCCTCGCTCACGGATCGAAGGCAGACACCCTGAAGTATGGCAAGGGCGTCAAGGAGGAGCCTGATCGTCAGAACGTCTTTCTTGGCAAGTGTTGGCAACTCCCTTATTGCCGCAAATTTGTGCGCGAAAAGTGCCCCATCTACCACGCGAAGCGGACTTGTTGGAAGGAACGAGTGGGATGCATGTGTGAGGAAAAGGTTATCCAAAACGCCATGACCGGTAACGTTATGATCCCCAAGGATGCGCTTAGCGCCGCGAAGTACATCCCCTATAACGATAAGCTCCCGATGGAGTTCAAGATTGAGCGTTGCCGCAGCTGCGTGATCTACAACGAGCACCAACGTCAAAAGTACAAAGTTGTCCTGCCCGCTACGATGGCCGTGATGGCTGGGATATGGATTGTTGCTCGTGAGCCCATGAAGGATGTTTTACAGACCGTACTGAATACATCCGACAAGTTTCTTGGCCAAGCCACCCTTGGCGGAAGGAAGAGCGTCACCGACCCTGTACACCTTGCGGCCTTCCGAGAACTTCTGGTCATTCTCATCATGATCATGATTCTCGCCTACTTGATGAAACTCATTGAGTACTTATTGTTTAAACTCAAAGTGTGATGGTCCTTGTTGGCGTGATCATGGGGAGTGAAAGCGACTTGCCTACGATGCAGGCGGCTATTGACATCCTTGATTCGTTTGGAGTGGCCACCGAAATCGAGGTTGTCAGTGCCCACCGCACACCCCGGCGAATGGTGGAGTATGCGGAAACGGCGCGAGGGCGCGGCCTAAAAGTGATCATCGCCGGTGCGGGGGGGGCGGCCCATCTACCCGGAATGACCGCCAGCTTCACAACTTTGCCCGTGATCGGTGTTCCGATCAACACGCGTGCACTTGAGGGCAAGGACTCCCTCCTCAGCATTTTGCAAATGCCGGGAGGCATTCCGGTCGCCACAGTTGCTATTGGGAATGCGCTTAACGCCGGCCTGCTTGCCGTCCAAATCTTGGCGTTGGGCGACGAGAGCTTGGGCCAAAAGCTCAGGGAGTATCGAGATGGGTTGGAGAAAAAGGTCGCCGAAATGAACACCCGAGTCGCGAGGCGCACCAACCCATGAAGTTTATTGTCGAGCGACTGCAATTTATCCTGACGACGCTTTGCGGCTTGTTCCTCGGCATCATGTTTCTCAGCATGATTCCCGGCTGGCCAATCGGCACTCCGGGGCAATGGGCCATCCCAAGTGTCGCTTGCGGCGCCTACTACGCGATTGGGGCGGCTTGGCGATCGTTGAGGCAGAAGAGCCTTGATGTCAACACCCTGATGCTTATCGCCGCGGTTGGCTCTGTCGTGGTGGGTCGAATCGAAGACGCGGCCGTGTTGCTCTTCCTATTCAGCTTGGGCAGCGCTCTGGAATCCATGACCATGGGTAAGACTCAAAGCGCGATTGAGGCGTTGGTCCGCTTAAGGCCGGACCAAGCGATCCTCGTGGTCGCTGGTGGGGATCGAGAGGTTAAAGTGGAGGACCTGAAGATCGGTGATCAAGTTCGGGTGCTACCGTTTGAACCGATTCCGACAGATGGGCGGTTGGTCACCACCAGTGCGGGGATTGATGAGTCAGCCCTGACTGGTGAGAGCGCAACGGTTGCCAAGTCTGCCGGTGACGACCTGATGGCGGGGACACAAAACCTAGACTCAATGCTAGTTATGGAAGTCACTCGCCCGGTCGGCGATTCCAGCCTCGACAAGATTGTTGCCCTCGTCCAAGAGGCTCAAGAGAATCAGGCGTCAGGCGAGCGCATTAGTGCTTGGCTCGGACAGACGTATACATTGTTCGTAATCGTAGCTTTCCTTGTTTCGTTCGGCATCAGGGTGGGTCTCGGGCACCCGCTACAAGAAGCATTTTATGCATCACTTGTCTTGCTTGTCGCCCTCTCCCCTTGTGCCCTAGTCATTAGCTCTCCGGCCGCCGCCCTCTCTGCATTGGCGTTCGCCGCCCGGAAGGGGGCTCTGATCAGGGGCGGACAGGTGCTTGAAAAAGCCGGTCATGTTACGTTGGTGGCCATGGACAAGACAGGAACCCTTACTCAAGGCCGCCCCCAAGTAGGCGAAGTGTGCGTGGGCTCGCCAGTTTTGGTATCAGCTGGGGGTCCAAGTTGTGCTGGAATTTTTTGCTGGCACCCAAGCGAAGAGTTGAAGGGGGACACACGGCAAGCCCTGAGGCTTGCCGCTGCAGCCGAAGCCCATAGCACTCATCCGATTGCCGAGGCCATCGTGGGCCAAGCCAGTGCCTTGGGGCTTGATATTCCAGAAGCCACAAGCCACCAAGCTCATGCAGGATTGGGAGTGGAAACTCAGATTGAAGGCAAGACCGTCCGGATAGGGCAATTGAAGTTCTTTGAGTCCGACGAAATGCCGCTTGATTTTGAAGACCATGTCAACGAAATCCGCGACCGGGGCATGACCGCCGCCTTGATGAATGCCGATGGCCGATGGGCAGCAGTCGGATTGCGAGATGCCGTACGGCCAGAGTCGAGGCAATTGGTATCAGACCTCCGCGCGATAGGCTTGAACAAGCTCACTATGCTAACGGGCGATAATGAGGGGACCGCAAAAGCGGTCGCCCAACAAGTCGGTATCACAGACGTGCGAAGCGGGCTCATGCCGCAGGACAAACTCCGTTTTGCCGAAGAATGGAAGGCCCAAGGTGAACATGTCTTGATGGTCGGTGATGGGGTCAACGACGCACCTGCACTTACCGCGGCAGATATCGGAATTGCGATGGGAAGCCTAGGTAGCGAGGCCGCCTTGCGAGCCGCTGATATTGTATTGGTCCAAGATCGAATCCAGTTCATTCCAACGATCATTAAGCTCGGTCGCATGACGAATGCGATCATTCGAGCAAACTTGATTTTCGCCGCGGGGATCGTGATTGCCTTGGTCCTTGCATCCTTTATTATTGAACTCCCATTGCCCATCGCCGTGGTTGGGCATGAAGGCTCCACGGTATTGGTTATCCTGAACGGGCTTCGGCTACTAAGGGGCCCGAAATAGCGTTAGAATTAGCACTATAAAGCTTAAGTAACTAGGTAGGTTCGCCGAATATTAATCCCATATGAATCCTGCACAGCAGATTTCTCGGGGGGACCTGACATCGTGCTCATCCGTCTCATTTGAGCAGCTTCATGCCAAGGTTAAGGACCGAAGGGCTATCGTGGGCGTCGTTGGCCTTGGATACGTTGGCTTGCCTTTTGCCGTGCAAGTGGCAAGGTCCGGATTCGACACCGTAGGGCTCGACATCTCCCGCGAGAAGACGATTGCCGTAAACCAAGGGGAAAGCTACATCGGCGACGTCTCGAACTCAGACTTGCAGCAAGCGATTCAGGATCATGGGCTCTTCGCCACCGACCACTTCGGCGCCCTAGCGGACTGCGATGTCATTGTCGTCGCCGTTCCCACGCCCCTGACCAAAAACCTTACACCCGATCTTCGGGCAATCGAAGCGGCAACCCGTGAGATTGCAAATAACTTGCGACCAGGGCAACTCATTACCCTAGAGTCCACCACATTCCCCGGTACCACCGAGGAGGTCATGCAGACCATTCTAGAGAGCACCGGGTTGCGAGTCGAGCAGGACTTCTTTCTGGCCCACTCGCCCGAACGGGTTGACCCTGGGAACCACCAATTCAACACAAAGAACACAAACAAGGTCGTTGGTGGTGTTGGGCCGCTGTCTGGCGAACTTGCCGCCCTCTTCTATTCCAGTACGGTTGACCACACCGTCAGCGTGAGTAGTGCCCGTGCTGCCGAACTCGTGAAGGTCTACGAGAACATTTTCCGTTCGGTCAACGTTGCCCTCGTCAATGAGCTTTCCCAGCTATGCGACAGGATGGATATCAATGTGTGGGAAGTCCTAGATGCGGCATTCACGAAGCCGTTCGGTATCATGCCGTTCTACCCTGGCCCGGGCGTCGGTGGGCACTGCATCCCGCTGGACCCTCATTATCTTGAGTTCAAGGCCCGGGAATACAATTTCCAAACTCGTTTTGTAACTTTGGCTGGGGAAATTAATCGCTCCATGCCGAAGTTTGTTGTTGACAAGGCTGCTCGCCTTCTCAGCAATGAAGGCGTAGCTCTATCTAGGGCGAGAGTACTTGTCTTGGGCGTTGCCTACAAACCCGACATTGATGACTCACGTGAGTCGCCAGCGATACATATTCTTCGGCTTTTGCAAGATTCTGGAGCCGAAATTTTTTACCATGATCCCTACGTCCGAGGGGTTGACGAGGAGGGTGTCACGATGTTATCGTCTGACCTCAGTGCTGATCTGTTGAGTTCGTGCGACCTCGTCATCGGCGCAACTGCCCATGCTTGCACCGATATTGAATGGGTGGTTGAGCACTCGCGCCAATTCCTTGACACCCGGAACATGACCCGCCACCTAGGAACGCGCTCCAACGTCACCCTCCTCTGATTCTGGACCCTTGGCAAGCAATACGCGCACCCGCGTAATGCGTTGACGCGCCATGTTTTCAACCATAAGGGTTCCGATCTCTATCTCAACGGAATCGCCCAGTTTTGGCATTCGCTCAAGGGAGTTGATCAGTAGTGTTGCAAGGGTCTCGGTGTTTTCATCTTCGGCTGGATCTACGTCAAGGAAGTCCAGAAGCTCATCGAAACGCACATCAGCCCGAGCAGATATTCGGTTTTGGGTCACCCGCTCAATCGGGGGCCGGTCGCTCTCGAGTTGATCCTCCATGTCGCCAAAAATCTCTTCGATCACATCTTCGAGCGTGATGAGGCCACTCGTCCCTCCATATTCATCAACGACCAACACGAGTTGAGTCCGTGCCTCCCGCATCAGATCAACAATCTTGTTCAATGTCAGGTTTTCAGGTACGAACTCAATAGGTCGAGCTAAGGACTCTAGTGAAAAGTCTTCTGTCGCAGAGCGAATCAGATCTTGAAGGTACAGCACGCCGACTGGCTCATCCACATCCCCCCGGCAAATGAGGACGCGGCTATGTGGAATCTTGGCGCATGCTTCGAACGCCTCGGCTCTACCCAAACCCACGTCCAGCCACTTGATGTCAAGCCGGTGGATCATGATGTCCGCCGCGTCAAGCTTGTCGAACCGGAGTGCCTTGGAAACCACGCTGGCGTGATTCTCCTCCAGCATGCCTTCCGTGTCCGCGGCTCGCACAAGCATCGCCAATTCCTCCCGTGAGATGCTTGTATCCTTGAGAATATTGATCTCAATCCCCAACGGCTTAACGATCCAAGATGCTAGCCCCTGAGCTAGGGCCGCAAGCGGTCCCAACAGGGTGACGATGAATCGTAGAGTGCCGATCAACGAGAATGCAAGCCGTTCTGGATACTTGAGGCTCACATATTTGGGAACTAGCTCACCGACCACGACCATCACAAATGTAACCAGCACCAGCGACACGACAAAACTAACTGATTTGGGGAGCGTCGGGCCGATCAGATTTTCAATCCCCCTCGAAACTTGTGGTTCCGTCAAGGAACCCATAGCTAACCCGCAAAGTGTAATCCCAACCTGAATGCCGGCAACATACCGAGCAGTATCGTCTATGGCCGAGACAAGGAGCTTGGCGGATTTTGAGCCCTGCTGTGCGAGAGCCACAACACGACTTCTACGACTCGCAACCAGTGTGTACTCAGCGGCCACGAAAAAGGCAGTCAGGATGATCAATAGGACGCTCAATAGAGCGGCGGCAGTTGGTGACATAGAGTCGGTTGCGGTTATTATGACCCCACGTGAAGAAGCCAACCATCGCGGTCGTAGGAGCAGGAGCAGCTGGAATAATCGCGGCTTGGCGAGCTGCGACGCTCGGGGCGGCGGTCACACTTTATGAGAAGACGCCGAGGGTTGGTACGAAGATAATGATCTCGGGAGGGGGCAAGTGCAACCTCACCCACGATGGCCCTACGGAAGATGTACTCCGTGCCTTTCGTCCCAATGAGGCCCAGTTCTTGCGGCCCAGTCTTTACCGGTTTGGCGCAGAGGATTTCTTAGAAATCTTGACTTCACGCGGATTAGCGATTTACACCCGGCCCGATGGACGCATCTTTCCGGTTTACCAGAATGCCAAGGATGTTGTGCAGCTCCTGATTGGCCTACTCAGAGAAGTTGGGGTGACGGTACGTTTGGAAGAACCCGTGACCGGATTGGATGCCGGAGGTGTCCGACTACGTGGCCGGGTTGAGCCAGCGGACTCAGTCATCGTTGCAACGGGAGGTAGCAGTTACCCTAACAGCGGCACAACTGGAGATGGCTGGCGCTGGATCGCCGAGCTTGGACATTCAATTGTGCCGCTGCGAGCAGCCCTAGCCCCTATTTACTTGCATCAGAACGACATTCCTGGCCTTGCATTGCGCGATGTGTTGCTGAAGGCTCGGACCACTAAGGAGATCGCCAAGTGGCGCGGAGACCTCTTGTTCACGCACCAAGGTATCAGCGGCCCCAGCGCCCTTGGAGTTAGCCGGGATGTCGCCGAGGCGATGGAATCGGCCGAAGTTACACTCAGCATTGATTCTCGGCCAGACGAAACGTTTGAGAGCCTTTCCGGACGCCTTATCAGGGCTTCTCGCGATAATCCACACCACTTGGTTGCCTCGCGACTGGACCTTCCCGAAAGATTCAGGGAGCGAGTATTAACCTCAGCCGCGATTCCGCTTGACCAGCGAATGAAGGCACTTGAGCGGAAGGCGAGAAATCGCCTGATTGAAAACATTAAAGGGCTACCCCTTGGACGGGTACGAGCCGTACCGCTAGAAAAGGGAGAGGTGGTGGCAGGGGGAGTATCCCTGGCTGAAGTTGATGCAAAGACGATGCGAAGCCGCATTGTCCCCAATCTGATCTTGTGCGGCGAAGTCCTTGACATTGCCGGGCCGGTTGGAGGCTATAACCTGCAGGCCGCTTGGTCTACCGGTTACGTCGCCGGAAACACCGCCGCATTGCAGAGCGTAGAATGATCTGAGGAAAACCCTATGATGATCCCAGCCATTCTTTCTGCCCTCGTCGTCGCCGCTCCTGCTGACATCGTTTGCCCGATCATGGGTTCGAAGGTCCCCGCTACCGCCAAATCGTTTGATGATTACGCTGGCGTTCGCTACACATACTGCTGCGGAGGTTGCTCGGAAGACTTTAAGAAGAACCCCACCGAAGCCATTGCAAAGGTGATTGCTAAAAAGCAGGTCTCCGGGAAGGCACTTTTTGACCCGATCAGCCGACAGCGAATTGAAGAAAAGAATGCCAAGGCCTCATCGGATTACAAGGGTGTTCGATATTTCTTTACCACTACGGCTGAAAAGGCCAAGTTTGATAAGAAGCCAGCCGACTATGCAACTATTCCAGCCAAGGAATCCATGACCTGCCCCGTGAGCCACGAGGTTATCGGTGGCTACGCCAACGCAATCGCCTATCGCAATATTGATGGCGTCCGCTATTACATTTGCTGCGCGGGTTGTGTTCCCGAGTTCGATAAGGATCCAAAGCGCTACACGGCCAAAATCCAAGACACCGTGAAAGCTCCCGGCTTCGCAAACCCAGTCGCCCACGATCACTAAGGCCCAGGTTCGCCGATTACCGCACGGATGCTCTTCCCTATGGTGTAGAGCAGGACGACGAGTCGGCGATTACCTTCTCCTCGCCATTGCTTCCGAAGCTTTATGAGGTCAAGCCCGGCTCCCCGTTGCTTGACCTCGGGCGTGGACGAATCCAGACGCCTAAGTTCCTTAGCCACTTGATCCAGCCTACCTACCCAATGGACTTGGAAAATTGATAGCCAAGGATTGGGCTCAACTACCTCACCGGTTAGGTAGCCATTAGAATCCCCCAAGCTGGCAAGGCCAAAGTGCCCTAGGCAATGGGCCCGGATTGCAGCTGGTGATGCTTCCGCCAAGAATCGTTGTGGTTCATCGACCTGCATTACTGGCATCAATGGCTCTAGTTTTTCGCCAGAATCGAGTTGAACGGCTTGAATCTGGGGTTCAGCTCCGAAGACGATCAAAGCTTCTCGGCACTCACCGGCGAACTCAACAAACTGAACCTGAGCGTCAAACTGGCCAAGGTCGTCGTCCGAGAGCATCGGCGAAAGCTTCATTACCGCCCGTCGCATGGACCGAAAGCGAGCGGCCAAAACAACAGGGTCGGGCGAAAATGAGCGCAGTTGGAGCGTTCGCTGGCCCTGGATCCGACGGGAGGGATCCGCAAACACCGCACTAACCGGATGGTTGAATTCGAGCGAGGTCCCAATCTGGATCTCCGCGGCAAGCCTGTGAACTTCCAGATTGTGCATTGCATAGGCTGCTCGCTCGCCATCTAACTCGCAACCAAGGGCGGGCCCCCTCGCCGCAAGAGCAATCAAGTCGCCGCCAATACCGGTCGTGAGATCGCCGACTAACTCACCTTCTTCAAAGAGCGAAGCATGGTATGCGGCCAACCGTTCGTGGGATGCCTGCTCTAGGGCTTCACGAGAAAACAGCATCTCCATTGCCTTGGCGAACTTAGACTGGCCTTTCTCACGACATTCCCACTGGCTGAAAGCCCATGCGGCAACATCGGAGCCAAAGCGTTCAGCGAGCCTCGTTAGGTTCGCGGCAGAGGCATCTAGGCCCTCGGTAGCCGAAAGGGCGGCAAAGTGAGCATCGCTTAGCACCTGTTAATTTTGACGGCGTTTCTCAATCCCCGTATATCGCCTAGTGTCATCCCCCGTATCGCTACGGAATCCCATGGGTGGCAAAGCCATCGGGTCTGCCAAGAAAGTGGCCAAGGGGATTTGGCCAGTCCATTCATGGAGGAGTCACAGAGATAACATGTCGTTCA
>JADLGZ010000186.1 GCA_020849075.1 Fimbriimonadaceae bacterium
CCGTACTCCTGCTTCACCTTCTCGGCCAGAGACTCCAGTTGGGCATCGTCCGTAAAATCCACAACGAACGGTGTGTAGGCTGGATTTCCGTCAATCAGCTTGGTGACGGCCTCCAGCATTCGGTCGTTCTGAGCCCCCACTCCTACTTGAGCGCCATGACTGGCTGCAGCTTCTGCGATCGCCCAGCCGATACTATTCTTGTTGACGACGTTTAGAACGAGACCCTTCTTGCCACCTAGGAGCATGCACGGATTATGAATCATGGCGGCATATTTGGAACGCCGTTGTATTGGGTGCCCTTGTGCGATGAAGACTTGCCGGCGTGCCTGAGTTCAAACTTGTCCGAACTGCTGAACCGAGTAACACTGATACTTGATCAATTTAAGCCAGCCGAGCTAGAGCACATCGTTGGGAAGCGTCAGTCTCCAATCCGCAATGGCATCCATGACCTTGCCAGCAACAAGGAAATCTGGCGAGATCTCGTGAACGATGAAGTCATTCGAATGACAAGAGCCGTCCATGAACTTCGCTCCTTGATTGAACGTACTCACGATCAACTACCAGAGAGGCTTCTGCAACTTCGACACGCGGCACAATTTGGGACCAACGAAGCGGCAGAAAAGGCCATCAATGAACTCTTGGAGCAACCCGCCGGACAGCGAGATCCCTTCATTTGGATCCTGCGGGGATGGCTCTGCCTTGAGCGACAAGACCCGGAAGCCGCGAAGAGCGCTTTCGTTCAAGCCTACCTTCGTAGTGAAGGGGTTCTGCATGCGGAAGCCAGCCGACTCATCGCCGACATCGAATGTGAAAATAACGACCCAGAATCCGCGTATCAAACCTTGCGACGGGTTGACGATACGGATCCCACCGTCAAGTTTGATCTCCTGCGGTACGCGATCCTAACCGGGCGAAAGTCTGAGGTCAAAGAAATCATTGAACTACTTGTTCCAGGATGGCCATTATCAATTCTTGGGTTATTCAGTGATCCATCAATCCTTGCTCAAGCCCCGATCTGGCGACCAGCGCTTGACGGGACAGTTGCTGCGCTGATCGTGGATGCTCGCGAAGAATCACTACAATGGGCCAGGAGCCTCCATGAGGCAGCAGAGTGTCTTCGACAGGTGGACCCTAGCTTGATCCGTCCCGCCAAACTCCTTGCACACGCCGAGAAGGCCCGCACGTTGGCTGAAGGTACGGATGCCTTTACCGCTGCATGGGTCATTGGCGAAGCACGACGTGGGATGGCGAACGTTGCGGGCACCGCGCGCTCGACCCTGCGAGGATGGGTACGAGCCGCCCATACCGAGTCCTTACATGTCCAAGAACAACTGGAACTCCAGTTGGGTAGTTGTAGGGAAGAGATTGATTGGGTTCGAACCCAATTTGTGCCTTGCGTTCCGAACGACCAAAGGGAGTTCGGGTTCGCCACCATCCCGTGGAGCGCGGCCGCTCTCAGCGGTTGTCTATTCCTTGCCGGCCGGCCTTGGTGGGGCGCCAGTTTCATTGCTCTTGCAACTATTTGTATTTGTGGTGCACGAATGTACCGCACAAGAAAGGATGGGCAGCGCGCCCTTCTCCGAGAACGGCAGCAGCAGGAGGATGTAGCTCAGCGAATAGCCGATATTGAAGCAAGCTTTGCTCTTGAATCCGCCGCACTTACCGAAAGGGCCACCGAACTACACAAATCCCTGCAGCGAGCGGATGCAACCATGCGCCTCCTCGAGAACTGGCCGCACGACTTCCGGCAAGTAGCCTAGCCGGTAGACTGTGAACTGGTGAAACTCCTCGTCGTCATTTGCGCTTTGAACTTGTCGCTCGCGGTTGGATTTGGGGCATTTGGGGCTCACGCTCTCTCATCGCAGTTGACGACCCATGCCCTTGAAACCTACCGTACAGGCAGCCTCTACCACCAAGTGCACGGAGTGGGAGCATTGGTTGCGTCCCTTGCCGCCCCCAAGATCAGCACAATTCCCGCTTGGATTCTTTTGGTGGGGACTTGGATTTTCTCCTTCTCGCTTTATCTTCTCGCAATAACCGGTACACGCTGGCTGGGCGCGATTACCCCCATCGGCGGAATTTGCCTCATTGCTGGATATCTGATCCTTGCCTGGAAGGGAGGCTCTCTTGCAGTATAAGCTTATCCTCCTTCTCCCTTGCCTGCCCTTCGTATTTGGATGCAAGAACACCATCCCAGACCGGACTCCGCTCGCTCCACCTTTCGTTGCGGATACAGCGAACGGTGGTTCGCTGAGCTTGATGGAGCTCTCCAAGAACCGAAATGTCCTAATTGTCTTCGCTAGTGCTGACGGTGAAGTCGGCAAATCTGCTTTCGCGATCGCCAAGCGAATTGAGGACGAGCTCGGACCAGACAATTGGGTGGCCCTTGGGGCCATCAATACAGACGCTGACAAGTTGGGCGTCTGGCGGAAAGGTTCGACGATCGAGATAGTTGGCGACCCTAGCGCTCGTTTCGCCATGCGTTACAAAGCTCGGATCAGCCCGACTTTTCAGATCATTGGCAAAGGCGGAACTTGGGGTCCAAAAGTCGAAGGATGCGATGCACTCAGCATGGAGGAACTCGAAAAAAACCTTGGGATGAGGCCCGGAACACTCAAGGGCCTTGCTAATCAAAAAGCTCGGGATAGCCAGAATATTTGGTAGATTGTTAGCCTAAGCAATAAATGTGGAACCAAGTAAATGGGCTAGCTCGCATGAATATCGGCTCATGGATCGTATCGGCAATCATTCTAGCGCTTGGCATGACGCTTGGCGCGCTTGATCTTGCCCGCCCGAACACCACAAATAGTCCCATCTCGGCTTCCTTGAGCTTGACCGTAAACTTCGAACCCGAAGCTTCAAACCCCAGCACTGGCCTCGCCAAATACGAACCGCTCGATGGATGCTTCCTTGGCGCCTACATCGATCTTGAACCGCAACTGAAAGCAAGCTTTACCGATGAGTACGGCACTAAGCGAAAACGACCCGAGGACTTCGAGCGAGCAATCGGTGCAAAGCACGCCATGTACTTCTTTTATCAGGGCTATGGTCGACCGGTTGCTATGGACTACCTTCGATTCCTCAGTAGTGAGGGTAAGTATGTACAGATCGCCCTCGAGCCTAACAACGGGCTCGACGAGGTACAAGATAATGAGACTTTGTTGCAACTCGCCGACGATCTACGCGATAGCGGTGCCAAGATCTTCCTCCGATTCGCCAGTGAGATGAACGGGACTTGGGTGGCTTACCACGGCGATCCCCAACAGTACATTGAAAAATGGCGACTCGTGACCCGGGTGATGCGGGAGCGGGCTCCAAATGTTGCGATGGTTTGGTGCCCCTATGCCCTGCCAGTTGCCAATATCGAGAGCTATTATCCGGGCGACGAGTGGGTTGACTGGGTTGGGGTTAACCTCTACAACGTAACATTCTTCAATCAAGACACCAAGTCCCCCGCGAAGCAGGTTGGTCCAAAGGCCCTCCTGAAACCGATCTACGATCGTTTTGCAAACCGCAAACCGGTAATGGTCTGCGAATACGCCACGACGCACTATTCGGCCGTGGAGCAGAAGTCAGTTCCCTATTTTGCGGCGAATAACATCATGGAACTGTATGGGAGTCTTGAAAGGGAGTTCCCGCGTGTCAAGGCCATCTATTACTTTAGTAGTAACAACTTGAACCTGGCCCACCGCAAGAACAACAACTATAGTCTCCTAGAAGACCCGATCGTCCTAGATGCATATCGAAAGGTTATCTCCGACCACCACTTCATCGGCGATGCCAACGAGGGGAGGCAAACCTCCAAGGTATCAAGCTCGCTGAAGCCAAACATGGTGATCAACAAGCGCACCCGAATTTCCGCCTGGGCGCAAGCGGAACAGCCTGTTGGAATTATTCGGTTCTCGGTCAATGGGAAACCCGTTTACACCGCGACCAACGTTCGAGACTGGAGCTTCAACTTAGATCCAAAATCGTTATCACCCGGACGCTGCATGATCCAGGCAGAGGCATTTACATCAACAGGCGAGAAGCTGGCAGAAGGCGAAGTCCCCGTCATCATCGAGCCTGCTGTGTCAAACTAGGCCTCTGTGGCAAATAACTTAGGCGTCACCTCGCGTGATGAGGATTACTCCGCTTGGTATAACGAACTCGTCGAGAAGGCTGGTCTGGCCGAACACTCCGCTGTCCGTGGCTGCATGGTCATCAAACCCCATGGCTATGCAATTTGGGAGCTCATGCAACGTGCCTTGGACGATATGTTTAAAGAAACTGGGCATGAAAATGCCTACTTCCCTTTACTTGTTCCTAAGTCATTTATGAGCCGTGAAGCCGAACACGTTGAAGGCTTCGCCAAGGAATGCGCCGTTGTTACCCACTACCGCCTCAAGAACTCAGATGACGGAAGCGGTGTCACGGTGGACCCGACCGCAAAGTTGGAGGAGGAATACATCATTCGCCCGACTAGCGAGACGATCATCTGGAATACCTATAAGGGCTGGATTCAAAGCTACCGGGACCTGCCCATTCTCATCAACCAGTGGGCCAACGTCATGCGATGGGAGCGGCGCACCCGACTCTTCCTACGCACTTCGGAGTTTCTCTGGCAAGAAGGACACACGGCTCACGCAAGCTGGCAAGAAGCCGAAGAGGAGGCGCGCACGATGTTAGAGGTCTACCGGCGTTTTGCCGAGGACTTTATGGCCGTACCCGTCCTTACCGGCACCAAGAGCGAAGGCGAAAAGTTCGCGGGGGCCGAGCACACATACTGCATTGAGGCCCTGGTTCAAGACGGTCGCGCCATTCAGGCGGGAACATCCCACCACCTAGGGCAGAACTTTGCCAAAGCCTTTGATGTTAAGTTCCAGAACCAGCAGGGAGAACTGGAGTATGTCTATGCAACCAGTTGGGGCGTATCAACGCGACTGATCGGTACGGTCATCATGGCCCACTCCGATGACCGTGGTTTAGTACTCCCTCCCCGTTTGGCACCGGTTCATGTCGTGATCGTGCCCATCGGAAAGGGCGATGATCGCGTTCGTGTCATCACGGCCGCGGACAACCTCGCGGAACAGATCAAATTAGCAGGCTGGGATGGCGTCCGGGTTCGGGTAAAGGTCGACAAGCGGGAGAAAGAGTCGCCCGGGTTTAAGTTCAATGATTGGGAGCTCAAGGGGGCCTGCGTGCGCATTGAACTGGGGCCACGTGACCTTGACGGCGGTGAGTGCCCCGTGGCGGTACGGCACAAAGAAGGCAAACAGAACATTGCCCTTACGGACCTTCCTACCTTCGTTGGCCGGGCTCTTTCCGACCTTCAATCCGAACTATTCAAGCTTGCGCTTGAACGTCGGGAGGCTAACACGCGTCGGGTGGAATCTTGGGAAGAGTTTCAAGCTGCATTTGCTGGCGAAGGGGGAGCAGGTTTTGTTCTGGCTCACTGGGATGGCACCACAGAAACTGAGGCTAGGATCGCCGAGGCGACGAAGGCTACAATTCGTTGCATTCCGCTCAGCCCATTGGAGCCCAGCGACGAGGAGCCGGGGACGTGCATCCTGACTGGTAAGCCTTCCAAGCAGCGGGTCGTCTTTGCCAAGGCCTACTAATTGGTTAATAGGGGACCCCTAATGGAAGTCTAGAAGGTAGCCGAAAATTCGGACATGGCAACCGTTAAGGCAAGCCCCCTTGTTACCGACCTTCGTGGCAAACTAGGCCAAGCGGTCTTTGTGCAACAACCGGGCGGAGTAATCCAACTTCGAGAGCGGGTCGTACCGCACAACCCACGCTCATCGGCGCAATTAGTATGGCGTG
This sequence comes from Fimbriimonadaceae bacterium, assembly GCA_020849075.1. Classification (GTDB taxonomy): domain Bacteria; phylum Armatimonadota; class Fimbriimonadia; order Fimbriimonadales; family Fimbriimonadaceae; genus JAFLBD01. Next base: position 5,806 of record JADLGZ010000186.1, read on the forward strand.
ATGCCATTCGAAGGGCAGGTCGCGCCTACCAAGAACTGACGATGGAGGAGCATGCGGCTTGGAAGGAGTACGCTAAAGCCCTGTCTCCCAATCCAGTTCGACCTGTCAATCTTTTTGTACAATTATCAGCTAGATTCTTGCTTATAAATGGTGAGGGTGATATCCCGAGGATGCCTCCTTCCGCCCCATTCAAGGGGGATGATATTGTGGTTCACGCGAGTGAAGAACCCGGCGGCATATTGTTCTCCTCCAGCTCGGCCAATGCCAACGACACCACAACCGAGCTACTCGTCCATCGGCTCTCCGCACCCCACAACCGAACCTATCTCGAAAAGTACCGATCCAAAGGCTTTGCTCAGTTTGGGCAGCCAGCGCTAGTCGGTCTTAGCCCTAGCTGGTATGCCTGCGGAGTTCGCTTCGCCCGTCCAAGTACTGGGCAGATGAGCCCCATTATTGAGATTGAGCGGGTTCAGGTGCGCTAATTAGTCCGACTTTAGCCACTTTACGACGCGAGAAGCGACATCCCGAGCGTGCGTTGATAGCAATGGGCCAACATGGCTCATGCCCTCAAATTGGAGAATGTCCGCCTTTGCCCACCTGGCAAGTTTCGTTTGATCGACGGGCGAGATAGTGTCATCGGCGAGCGGGATCACGCTTAGCGTTCGCGCCATCGGGCGAGTCACGGAGACTCCGGCTCGAATTTCATTGAGCACCGCTCCAGATTCATCGCGCCAGCGGGACCATGCCCATCGTCGAGTCTCCTCGTCACTATCGGGCATGCTTGCGACGGTGTCATCGTAAGGCCCGTCTTTCCAACGAATGACTTCTGGATAGGGAGGAGCAACCTCGCTCGGACGAATTCCGGCAGGAAGCCCGCTACATACCAATACCAAGCATCGTGGTCGTAGCTTTGCCGCCGCCTTCAGAACGAGTACCCCGCCCATACTCGCCCCGATGAGGACATCAGGCCTTCCGAAAGACTCTACTTGGTTAGTGTAGTCGGCAAAGGTTGTCTTGCCCAACCCGTGCGGCCCAGGGGCTAGGTCGGGGGTCTCAACTCGATATCCGGCTCTCTCAAAAACTGGGCGCCAGAAGTCGTATTCCCAGCCGCCGCCTCCTGCCCCATGAACCATGACGGCCAATGGGGCAGGAGGTACGGCGACGGCGAGAAGGGCAACGATCAAGGCCGCGTGAAGGCGCCGCATTCTCGATCATCAGCCTGCGAGATCGGTAGACCGAGTAATTGCGACAGCGTCTGCTGAGGTGCTGGAGCGGCCTGCGGAGGCGGGAACTTTAGGGCTATGTCTATCATTTGCGAGAGATCCTCAAGGTGATTTCGCGTCACGGAATCCAGCGCCGAGGACGACCGAGCATCCAGCATTTTCTGCGTCGTTCGAAGCTCGGCTAGGACATAGGCCCGCAGTTCCGAACCAGAGGTCGTACCGAGCTTTCCGATCAATGCGTTGACCCATGACCGCTGCATGTTCCGACGCAGAGGCTTTACACTGAACTTAGAACCATCTAGCTCAGACCAAATGCCTTCCCTGAGGTCGCTGAACATTTCCTGAGGGGAATAGACCGGGTTTGCCCCGTACATCAGTTGGTTATCCATCATTCGGCCAACCCTCGAATCTTGGAGGATGCCGTTGATGACCCGACGTTGGGCCCCACTCACTCGACCTGCTCCACTTGCGGGACCAATCTTTGCGAGGACGTTGGTCGGGGTCAGGAATGACGGATCGGCGAGTACATTGTCAATTAGCCATTGGGTTGCTGCCTTCTGACGGCCCGCTGGCACTGGCGTATACACGTTGCCCCCTCGTCCACCCAGATAGTTGGTTTGCACAACTCCACCCACCATCGAGAGGACATGGCCAATGTAGAGATTGTATTGCTCCCACACGGCTCCGTACATCCGGTTCAAGTCATCATATTCTTCCCCTAACTTTACGGTAGCCGGCGTCAGGTAACCCATCACTCGCTTCAAGTTGGCCATCCCGTAGGTGCTGGCAATCACGGCATCATCACCAAGAGCTTCGCTTTGCGCCGTAGGATCGCTTCCATTAAAGTTGTCATAGAAGCGCAACAGCGGGTTCGTGACCATTTGTGAAGCCAACGAATCTAGAGCTGGTTTCTCTTCGCTCGGGTTGCGAATGCCATCAATGGGCATGTAGCCCCACTTAATGCTGAACTTGTCGTACTGCCCGACAAACGGAATCAGATTGGCGTTGTCTCCCGGCTGAGCTACGTAGTTGAAGCGAGCATAGTCCATGATCGAACCCGCCGTGCCATTCGCGCTGGTCCACTCCTTGCTTCGAAGTAGCTCTGTTGGCACCATCGCACTTGATTTGCCGTTGTGCGGTAGCCCTAGTGTATGGCCGACTTCGTGAGCCACGATAAACTTTAGACACGGTCCCATCACCTCAATCGGCAATGGAATGCGTTGCGCGCGGGGATCATTTGGTGAGGCCTGGGCAAAGTACCATTCTTCAGCCAGCTTAAGGACATCGTGCCACAGGATCACGTGAGCACTCAAGATTTCGCCCGAACGTGGGTCGCTCACATGTGGGCCAATTGCGTTCGCGATCTGGAGCGGGGCCCACCGGATTGTGCTGTAACGGACGTCCTCGGCGCTCCAGTTTGGATCCGATGGAGCGTCCTCGCACCGAATGGCGTTCTTAAACCCGGCTGCTTCAAAGGCCGCGTTCCATTCTTCAACCCCCGCCTTAATGTAAGGATGCCACTTCTCCGGGACCTCATTCCCAATGTAATAGACAATGGGCTTAACGGGCTCGCTCAACGGCGCATTTGGATCCTTCTTCTCGAGCCGGTAGCGGTCAATGAACTCATAGTCTTTGGCCGCATTTTGCGGAGCTCCGTAGTCAATGAATCCGGTGCTGAAATAGCCAACGCGAGAGTCCTTAATGCGTCCCATCATCGGCTTTGCCGGCAAGAGGACAATACTGTGATGAAGCACACCCGTATTGCTTGGCCTTGTGCCTCCACCCCCACCGAGTTGGCCTCGCGTTGAACCTCCTCCGCCACCCGACGCCGTCGCTGTGACTTCAACGTTAACGTTATCGGGAAAAGCTGCGACGCGATCAATAAACGTTCTTGAGGAATCAAACGAGGAGCCCCCAATGGAGCCAGCCGTCGGAAACTCTGGAAGGCCATTTCGGAACAATCTTGAAACATCAACAAGGACAGTTCCATCTGCCGCGGTCGCCCGGGGATCAAATGCTTGAATAATGGGCATGACATTAGACTGCTCAACCCCAACTCGGGCATTCCCGGGCTCGCTCGACTGGACGGTGTAGAAGATCTGCCGGAGCAAGACCTTGTCACCGCGCTTTTCAAAGCGAATCACCCCACTCCCTACTTCGCTACCGCTATAACCTCCAGTTGGTGTGGCCTTAAGTTCGATGTACCAAAGAAAGTCGCGACCAAACTTTTCTTTGGGGATAGCAAAGTAGAGCGTGTCCCCTTTGAGATAGGTGTCTAGAGCGCCCTTTTGGACATCAAAATCCTTGACTGCTTTCGCGAATGCATCGTCGTCGGGTGCCTTCGCCTCAACTGCGGGAGCCTGCGGTTGTTGTCCCCGTGGGCCACGGGGGCCTTCCTGGAGCATCGAATTCGAAGAAGCTAAGGCAAGTAGTAAAGTGAATGTAATCATGTTCCCTCCTTTCGCATTATCGCGGATTTGATCATTCTAGTTCCCGCCGCTATTGACGGCCCAAGTATCATCGTACTGAGTTGAACGAACCTGAAACGCTACCCCCGGTCGTTGATCCACCTGGATCGGCCGCTATCCTGCTCCGCTGGGCGGTTGTTGTTTGCTTTTTTGCCCTGATGATTACGATGACGTTCGACGAAAGAACTCGCCGGGTCGAGAAGGAACAAGAGACGGTAGGCGCGCAAGATGCGATTGGCGTTCGGATGGCCCTCCAAATGGAAAGCATGGCCAGATTCAGCGAGGCTACCAATCAAGAAGCTACGGCCCAATCTTATCACTCCAACGCGAGCCAGGCACTCAAGAAGGCTCTGGATGAAGCGCAACCTCATGCTACGAAGAGCGTCAACCAAGCGGCATTCTTCGCTGGCATCGCAACGGCTCTAAAGAAGGAGGTTCCTGCCAACGTGGTGGCGCGCTTGAAGCAGGGCAGGTCAACGGAGGCAAAGGCCCTGGCTGAGATTTATTCCTCGAAGACCATTCCGGAACCGCGCTCTCGTCAACTGGCCCAGCAAGTTTCAACAATCCCCGAGATCGGCGGAATCGCTGCCTACCAAGCATTAGAGAAAGGCGGCGACACCCGGGCCTTGGAAGATGCCTATCCAAAGGAAAGATTCTTCATCTTTGCTGGAATCGCTATGGTGATGATTGCTGGCCTCTTTGGCGGAATGGCCGCGTGGGTGGTTTACTTTGCCAACCACCGAAAGGACACTTGGTGGCCCCTAGACCACCCCTTTACTTTTGTCACGAGGGACCAATCCTCCGTCCTTGGCTTACTTTCGGTGGGGCTCATTGGCCTTTTTATGGTCAACGGGGAGGCATTCAATTCGGCTTTTAACAAGATTGCGCCTGAGCACGTCCTCGTTTTCGGTAGTTCATTTGTCTTCATCCTGCTCCTCCTCGCCATCATCGGGACGATGAAGGTTGGGGGGCGCACCCTTTACGCGAGCCTCAACCAAAGCTCGATGCCAGTTCTGCAACAGGTATCAATTGGCGTAGCGGGATGGGCGGCAAACCTGCCCGTGCTGGCTATTCTGATGATCTTATCTTCCAGGTGGATTCAGAACACCAATGCCGAACATCCGATGAATGAAATGCTGACCGCAGGAGGTGGCCCCGCCGCTGCATTTGCCCTTTTCTTTGCCGGAGCGGTTGTTGCACCGATTTGGGAGGAGATTGCCTTCCGTGGCGCCCTTTTTGGGGGACTGAGAGTCGCCCTTAGCCGCTTCAAATACGGCTTGCCATTGGCAATATTCTTAACAAGTTTTGCTTTCGCCTCGATCCACCCACAAGGCCCTGCACTGTGGCTCATCCTTGGCTGGATTGGCGCCATGGGTTGCTTCCTGACCTATCGCACCCGGTCAATCATTCCAGCAATTACTATGCACGCAGTTCACAACGGAACCCTCTTCCTCATGAGTATCACCCTGCTGAGTTAATGGAACGCCTCTACCTCGACCACGCCGCGACTACCCCCGTTGCCCCCGAGGTCGTGTCAGCCATGCTTCCGTGGTTCGAAGATTTTGGTAACCCGTCCAGTCTGTACTTTGAGGGGCGACGGGCGCGACAAGCCATTGACCAAGCCAGAGAAGTCCTTGCGTCAAGGCTTGACTGCTTGTTTGGCGAGGTGCACTTTACATCTTCTGGCACAGAATCCTGCAACCTAGCGCTCATCGGTTGCGCTAGGGCCGCACTGGCCAACGGAAGTGGACGCCGCCGCATCCTCGTGCCTGCGAGCGAGCACCATGCCGTACTCAACACAGCGCCTTTTCTGGCCGCCCTGGGATTTCAGCTTGAAGCAGTCCCAGTAGATCAGTTCGCCCGGGTGGAACTGAAGGCGCTGGCCAACGCACTGGGAGATGACGTACTCCTAGTAAGTGTCATGACGGCCAACAATGAACTTGGCTCCCTGTCCCCGGTTGTCGAGGCATCACGCCTAGCAAGGCGCGTTGGGGCCTTAATGCATATGGATGCAGTTCAATCATTTGGGCTAGACCAGCGGACGGTTGATGAACTGGAGTGCGATCTCCTTACAGCCTCCGCACACAAGCTATATGGACCCAAGGGGGTCGGGCTACTCTACGTTCGCTCAGGAACTCCGGTTCTGCCGGTTACGACGGGCGGTGGTCAAGAACGGGAGCTTCGAGCTGGAACGGAGAATGTGGCGGGAATTGTTGGGTTTGCGAAGGCCATTTCTGATTGCGTACCAGGGACCGCTAGCGCCCGCAACTCGTTCCTGAAGAACTTATCCGGCAAGGCACATCCAACGATTCCCAGAGAGATACCTTCCCTCTGCAGCCATGCGCACGTTAGGTTTCCAGATGTCCATGCAGAAACCTTGCTGATTAAGCTTGACCGCCTAGGCATCAGCGCCAGCAGCGGAGCGGCTTGCAGCAGCGGATCCATCGAGCCCAGCCATGTCTTGTTGGCCTGCGGGTACTCCAGCAGCGAAGCGGCCGAGTGTATCCGATTCACCTTTGGACGTGGGCAAGATGATCGCTTCGGAGCGCGGGCGGCCGAACTGGTCAATGACGCAATCTCATAGGTAGAGATGCCATAACGTTCGCACAGTCGTATTTTGCGCCTGTGTCAGCAAGTTAGTGAACAAATTGCTGTCGTACATACTTTTTGCACACAAAAGTTTCACAAAATCAAAATTTCGCGTGCAAATAATCTAAAAGTCCTGTATAAAGAGTTATGCTTGAACGTCAAGCTAAATCAATCATAAGGGCGTTTACGCTCATTGAGCTTCTCGTCGTCA